>JBLFXU010000050.1:0-12367 GCA_047609575.1 Bacteroidia bacterium
GTACAGGCTCGGCTGGCGACGCACCCGATACCCGACGCTGTAAAGCGGGGCAGGCTCTCCTGTCGCCAGACGGCCCCGGTGACAGGCTAGCTCTCGTGCTCCTCGGTACCGGCTCGTGATTTCAAACTGAGCCACTACCGGCACATCACTGCCAGTCGCGTTATAATGCAAGCTCGCAATTCCGGCTCTCACCAACCCCCGGCGTTATGAAACTATTTTAAGGACTCCAACTATGCTGCAGGACATCAGCGAGAAATACCGCGGTCTGGTATACCCATGGGGTCGCAAAGCGAATCCCGTTCCGGGCCAGCCGGAGAAGGTGGCCGAGGGAGTTTACTGGGCGCGCTTTTCAATGCCCATGTCACTGGACCACATCAACCTCTGGCTGCTTGAAGATGATGACGGATGGACCGTTGTCGATACCTGCTTGAGCATGCCCAGCTCACGGGAAACCTGGGAGGAACTGTTTTCCGGTTTTATGCAGGGCAAACCGATCAAGAGAGTCATTTGCACTCACCTACACCCGGATCATGTGGGACTGGCCGGCTGGCTAACCGAACAATTCGACTGCGAACTCTGGATGTCACGCGAAGAGTTTCTGATGTGTCGCGCCATGGCCTCAGATACCGGCAGAGAAGCACCGGATGTCGCCATTCGCTTCTATCGCGGTGCTGGGTATGACGAAGAGCAATTGGAACGCTACAGGAACAAGTTCGGCAATTTCGGCCGCGCCATTTGGCCGCTTCCCGACAGTTTTCGTCGCCTGGTTGATCAGGAAACTATAACCGTCGGTGGCCGGTACTGGCAGGTGGTGGTGGGCTCAGGACATTCGCCTGAGCACGTCACTTTGTATTGCCCGGCCCTGAAGCTGCTAATCGCCGGCGACCAGGTGCTGCCGCGCATCACACCGAACGTGAGTGTTTTTCCGACAGAACCCCATGGCGACCCGCTCAAAGAATGGCTGCGCACCAACGCTCGAATTCGCGAAATGTTGCCCGATGATCTGCTGGTTCTGCCCGCCCACGAAGCGCCCTTCTACGGGCTTCATGTCCGCATCAGCCAGGTTTTGGAAAGTCACAAACGGGATCTGTCCAGCCTGTTTGAACTGCTCGCCGAGCCGCACCGCGCAGTGGACTGCTTCCCCGCACTGTTTAGGCGGGAAATCGATTCAGGTTCAATGGGACTGGCAACGGGAGAAACAATGGCACATCTGAACTGCCTGCTTGAGCGCCGACGTATCAAGCGCACAACGGACGACAATGGCGTGCACTGGTATCAACAAGTTCCAGAAACGGCAGGATTCCAGGACATGGAAGAAAAAGACTCCCCGCTGGCAACCTAGTAGCACGGAGTGTCTGCATTTATGGCTACTCCACAAGAAGCGTGGGCTGCTGTCTTATCCAGCTATATGCCCCAATATTGCCAGCGCGCTGGCCTTATCCAGCAAGCGTGGTGACGGGTAGGCTATTCCTTCGGCAAGCGCTTGATTAGCAAGCTGCTCAAAATCTTCTCGCTTGATAAGCTCTGAGCGGTCAGGAATTCCCACATCCGCTTTCAGCTCCTTTACGGCCTGAATGAACTTCTGCGCCAGCGCGCTTGCACTCTCTCCCTCACTGCCAACACCGATCAGCAGCGCAAGTTCGGCGAGTTCCGCCTGAGCGTCTTCGCAACAAAACTCGAGTATATGTGGCAACACAAGCGAGTTCGCCAAACCATGCGGTATGCCGTACTTGCCACCCAGTTGATGGGCGATAGCATGGACATTACCAACGTTCACCTGATTTATCGCAAGACCCGCATAGTAAGCGCCCATGGCCATACCACTGCGCGCCGATAAATCACTGCCATCGCGACATGCCTGGCGCAGGTTGTCGAAGATGAGCTTGACGGCAATACTCGCGTCTTCTTTTCGAGTACCTCTGTCCCAGGTTCCAATATAGGCCTCAATTCCATGGGTTAAAGCATCCATGCCTGTTGCGGCGGTAATGTGTTGTGGCAAGCCCACCAGTAGCTGCGGATCTATTGCCACCGCAGCCGGCAGTAAAGCACTGCCAGTAACAATGCTCTTGCCATGTGTGACCGGGTCAGAAATGACCGCGCCCATCGTAGCCTCGGAGCCTGTGCCAGACGTGGTGGGGACGGCATATATTTTTAATGGAGTGTGCTTGTACTTGTTATGCCCCACCCAATCCTGGGGTGCTTCGGCGTTAGTCGCTGCCACCGCAATAACTTTGGCCGCATCCATTGACGAGCCGCCGCCTATCGCGATGATGGCCTCACTACCATGGCTCTTGGCCAGAGCCGCTCCTTCCGTCACCTGATCGTAGGTGGGATCAGGAAGAACACCATCATAATAAGCAACATCAATCTCGGATTCCTCCAGTGCCGCTACCGCCTTTGCAACGACACCAAGTTCCCGCAGCGGTTTGTCAGTAACAACCAGTACCCGCTTTACGCCGGTGCGCAGAACATGCTCACACAATTGCCTCGCACTGCCTTCGCCAGCAAAAGCGGTATGACGCGCTCCTGGGGAAAACGTTACCACGATCTTGATCAACTTCTGGATAAGTGCATGAAGGAGCTTTCTTACGAACATTGGCATGCTGGCCTCGCTAGTGTCTGATTAAGTATCGATTATCGCAAAGGAGATATTACGGCAAAATAGTAGCGTAGCCTACTTCTCACATTTTGCCGCCTCTAGCGTATTCTTTGCCAACCAGACAGCCTGTCTTGTCGGGGTCGAAAGTCAAATGTAGCATTTTGTGATGCACACTGTTTTGGAACCCCGGAAAACTCGATATCCCAAAGCCGGTGCTGGATGCCGGGCATATTGCTGAACTGGCCCCGGATGCCCAGACACAGCAAGCAGGCCCAGATCGCACAAACTATAGCTGTAAAGAGACTCTCTGCCTGCACTCCCACCCGGCTTCAACTTCAACCGATGGCTGGCAATACTCAGTCATAGACCCAGCCTCCAGCCCGATGCCAGAGAATCGCTACTTTAAGGCGAACCAGCAGACGCCAGACTAAGGCCTTGTCCTATTTTTGGGCTGAAGGTAGACGCAACAAAATCACAGCAGCAATACACACAGCGCACGCCAGCGCTGCATGCACCAGTTCATAATTACCCGTCTGGTCATAGGCATAGCCGGCCAGAGGCGCACCCACCAATCCAAAGGGCAAAAATAGCGGCATTTGCGCGCCGTTTACCTCACTGATAATCGCATTGTCGAAGTACTGGCTATTGAGGAAAGGGTGCATTGGTATAAATGCCCCACCACTAAAGCCCATCAAACCCACCGCCAGAAAGATCCCCGCAAGGCTGTCTTGCAGCAGCAATAGCGACAGGCCTAGCGCCTGCATTAGCAGCAGGCCTACGGCCAGCCATTTCACATAACGGTTCGACTTGTCTCCCAGCCAGGCGATAGTGGTTTTTCCCAGCAGGCCACAGATTCCGGCAAAAGAGAGAAAACCGCCAGCCTCTGCTGCGCTATATCCCACGGACATAAAGTAAGGGGGATAAGTGATGGCCACTACGATGGATGCATTAAACGCCAGTGCTACACACCAGCCGATCAGCCAGAACTCCCGCTTGCGGTGGAACCCTTCAGCCTGGGGAGTCGCAATTTTCGCACGCTCAACCACCTGGTTTGGGAAACTCAAAAGCACAGCAAGCCACAACAACACCATCAAAACCACGGCCAGTGTAAGCAAGGTGGCACGCCAGGACATTGTCTCCAGCATAATTCCCACAACAGGCGGCAGTGTCGCCGTCGCAAGACTAATACCAATCGCCACTATCGCCAGGGAGCGTGCCTCCCGGCCAGGATACAACTTCACCATTAGCCCATTGATCACCACCGGCCCATAACCGGTCAATCCAATCACACACACAATGAACCCCAACGCTACCAACTGCAGCGTGGGTGCCTGGCTAATTGCCATCAATGAAAACATGGCCAGACTAACGCCAAAAAGTACGACCCTACGAATCGGTAATCGGTCAGCTAACTTGCCCACAAAGGGTGCAATGATCCCTGGAACCAGCAACAGTGCCACCGGCCCCATGTTCAGTATGGCAACCCCAACACCAAACTCCTGTGACAGGGGTTCTACAAAAAATCCGTAGATGCCAATGAGACCCGCGCTCAGTGCGAGACAGACCATGCCTGAAGCAGCGGGCAACCAGAATTTGAGACTCTCGAACATTAGATGACCAGCCGTGATGGGTGCATGAGTGTCGGGTACAAGAGTGTCGGGTACAAGACTATTGAGTGCATAAGTGTTGCATGCATTGATAGAGCGGAATGAAAAACGGGAGAGCTGGTAGGCCCTCCCGTTGCTAACTTAACAAACCCGGCTGTCTATAGCAGGGCGTAAGCTAGGCCGCTTTACGCGGGCCGCCATTGCTGCCAGGCCAACGAGAACCAGAGATGGTGTCAGCAAACGGCAAGAATCCTTCGGGGTCCAGCTCACCGGCAAGCGCCATCTGACGATCCAGGAAGGTCGGCCACCAAAGATACGACTCTACCATTTCGCGCTTTGGTAGAAGAGTTGCGAGCGGATCCCACGGACTGTCGCGCAGTATCAGCTCACCTTCTACATTTTCCCGGTGCGCAGAACCGTACTTGCTGTTGACCTGAACAACATGAGGCGGGAAGTCAAAAGCCGTGGCAGGACCACCCACACTGACCGCACGCGAGTACTTGAGCCAAAATTCCACGTGCTCAAAGTCCGGACCAGCATCAACCGGACCAGTCGATACGCCTTTGTATTCACAGAACGTATAGCCCTGATGCGTACAGCGCGCGCTCACCTGAGGCCCGAGACGATAGTAGTCTGTAGTACACGGGTACTTGGGCTGACCATTGGTTTCCTGACTGACGAAAATAGCCGACTCCTGATCGATGCCATAGCCCAGTGTGTATTCACCCGCTACGCCATTGAACTTTGCATCAACAGAAGTAACGATGCCGTACTCGGGCTCATCGGGTACCGGAAAATTGTAAATGGTCAGTCGAACATTCGGCTCATCGCCTGGTTCGATACCTGGTGGCAGTAACGCGGCAATTTTATCCGGGTCTGTACGGTATACAAGCTTCAGCATAGGCCAGTTAATAATATCCCCGGGGTTTCCCTGGGGTACACCTGTTTCGTTTGTCATATAGTTATCCTTACTGGGGTTACTTCAAATTACCGAAAAATTGTCGAATAAATTAGTTCAGCCCAACATTGCGGGCACTGGCGTTTCTCGATTGAGAATCATGTCGGCGCGTGCGCGGATTTTTGCATCAGTCTCTGGTGTGGTTTCCAGCAACCAGAAGGCATCCTGCTCCAGACCCTTCACTGCCATCTCCGCAACCTCGTCCGGGTGCGTCGTTTTGATCTCGATACCGAACTCCGCCGCCATCTTTTGCATATCTTCGACCGAATTAATACCCGACTCGTTGCCCTCTACACCTTCTTTTTTCAATTCTTCCGGGCGCACCCGGCCGGAATTGAAAAGCCCGGTATCTACCACATGGGGGCCGGGAAACAATGCACTAACCTTGACCGATAGTCCGCCAGCCTGCACCTGGTAGTGCAAGTTTTCAGTGATGGCATGAACCGCAGCTTTAGTAGCAGTGTAAATCGGTACATCAGGAAGAATCACATAGGCGCCGTTACCAGAACCAGTGACAACAAAGTGTGTAGGGTTTCCACTGGCGACAAGCCTGGGCATGAAGACGCGTATGCTATTGACCACGCCCCATACATTGACGTTGAAAGACCACTGCCAATCCTTTTCTGAAAAATCCCACATGGCCCCTGTCTCACCGGCGCCAATACCCGCATTGGCAAACACCAGATCCAACCCGCCCAGAGATTCAATGGCCTTGTCCGCTAACGCATTGAGACTATCAGTACAAGTCACATCGCAGTGCTCGACGATAGCCTCGATATTTTCTGCTGCCAAATCGGTCGCTATCACTGCCATGGCGCTCTTATCAACATCGCCCACAGCAATCTTTGCGCCACGCCGGCCCAACGCAAAAGCCAGTGAACGGCCCACGCCGCTAGCGCCGCCGGTGATAACGGCTACCTTTCCATTAAAGTCTTTCATACTCAGGCAATCTCTCTTTGGTCTGCGGGTGTGAGGTAAAACTGGCGTACCCATTTGCGGAAGGTGACCAGAGTAGTATCAGCATTGCAGAACACGGGACGATGTCTGTGTACTTTGTTGGCCCAAATTGGAAAGTCATCATCCAGCCCACTGACTATGCCTTTCATGACATCATCGCCGACCGCATCCTCAATCTCTTTGCGCACAATAAGGGTCCAGCGCATATAAGTTTCGTTGGGACTAATGGGTTGTGCGCTGTTGTACATAATCATCTCGGCCCCAGGGCCATAGGTGTTGCGCACCATCGCGAAACCAGGGCTATAGGTCGTTGCGTGTAAGTGCCCTGGGTAATCGGCCTTGGACATATCCGAGTGCAAATGCATGGTGCGCCCGTCAGCGTCAACCGTAACTTCTGATGGCGGCACTGACGTCTGGCCATGGACGAACTGAAAATGCACGGGGTCACAGGAGTTTTCACAAATATCCTGAACATGGGCAGGCACAAGATGCTCGGTGTAACGAGGCTCTGTCCAGTTAGGGTCACCCAACTCAGGTAAATCCGGCAGGCCCCACTGGGGTGCGGTATTTTCCGGATGGAACCAGATGTAGATCTCGCCGTTCTTTTCTTCCGTATGCCAGGTTCGAATGCGTGCTCTTTCGGGAATTTCGTCACTATAAGGAATATGTTCGCATTGGCCATCAACGCCATACTGCCAGCCATGGAATGGGCAGCGTATGCTCTCCCCTACCACACGGCCTTCATGGCCCAGATGCGCGCCAAGGTGCGGGCAAAAAGCGTCCTGCAGAACAGGGCGGCCCGAGCGGGTGCGGTACAGAACCATCTCGCGATCAAAGGCCTGCACTGGCTTCACTTCACCGATAGCCAACAGGTGGGAGCGCTCCACCGAGTACCAGCCCATCGGAAAATCAGGGGTAGTGTTTGTCTGCGATTCGCACGCTTCTACAATGCTCATGTCTCATCTCCAAAGTACAGGTACAGCTACTGAAATTGTTCGTTAATCAAACATGCTTGCGTCGGGACCGATTTCATCCGCCACTTTTTGCAGCTTCTGCCGGTCAAGGCCATAAAAAGCAATCGCATTTTCGCCGAGAATCTTACGGCCATCTTCTACCGGGAAGTTGCTGAAATTGTCTTTGAAATACTGGCCGGTATTTGGCCAGCTGCCTTCGGGGTGCGGGAAGTCGCTACCCCACATCACTTTCTCCAAACCAATTTCAGCGCGCATATCCAGATCGGGGCGCAGCACGCAGGACGCACCAATGCCGATGTTGCGTTCAAAATACTCGCTGGGCTTGCACGACAAGTGACCACGGAAATTACCCAGCTTGGCGGAAATCTGGCCTTCGGTGTAATGGAAGTCCATCAGTCGCAGCCAGGACGGGAACATAAACATGGTGCCGCCCTCCACTACCATCGCACGCAGCTTCGGGAATCGCTCAAACACGCCACCCCAAATCATGAAGGTCAAAGGCCGGTACAACCACCACATGACTTCCGAGATATAAATACCCATAGCACCGGGTAATTGATCGCGGTTGTCTTGCTCCGGAAAACCAGAGCCGAAGTATTCATGGTGCGGCGCGGGGCCAGAATGAAAATGCACAATGACACCCATCTCCTCACAGGCCGCCCAAAAAGGGTCGTACTTGGTATGGTGATAGGCATCGTGCTCACCCCATAACGTGGGGATCATTACGGCAGTCAGGCCGTTGTCGACACACCAACGTACCGCTTCTACGGCCTGGTTAACGTCCCACAGCAGGGGAATAGACGCCACACCAATGTGCCTTGCCGGATCATTCGCGCACCACTCAGCGAGCCAGCGGTTGTGGGCCATGGCACCGGCCCACTGCAACTCGGGGACCATATCCCTGGGATTCAGGCCAAGGCCGGCACCAAAGGGAGGTGTGTTCTTTTCGGTGATACCGTCGGGGAAAATAACTTCAGCCGCTATGCCGTCGCCGGCGAGCATATTCACCCGCTCATCATATTCCCAGGCGCCGGTTAGCGCTTTTTTGATGGGCGCACGCCAGGCGTCGTTGATTTCCTTGATCAGAAACGTGGACTCGGCTTTTTCCATCATATCGATGGTGATCGGCACCGCCATGTCCATCATCTCGTGATACTTCTTTTCGACGTACGGTTTGTAGTCGGCTATCGGGAGTCCCGCATGACAATCGGTGGAGACCACAATTAGGCGTTCAGACATGTATCTCTCTCTGGTATGTCGTCGCCTTTCCCTGTCGGGAAAGGGACTAATAATGTATTCTCAAATGCGCAAACTTGCACATATGTATACAAATGTAGTTTAATGTTTCTGGCATTGCAACCAAATTACGGAAATTTCATGGCCGAAGTCGAGGCACCACTGGGTCGCCGGGAAAAGCGCAAACAAGAGATCCGTACCCGAATAGAGGTTGCGGCCTACACCCTGTTTCAGCGTCAGGGCATTGAAGACACAAGCATTGAGCAGATCTGCATTGAAGCAGATGTCGCCCGGCGCACCTTCTATGGCCATTTCTCCAACAAGCATGCTCTGATGGGCGGTCTTGGCATCTCGCGCCTGTATGATCAGATGGATCCCATGCTGCGTGAACTGACGGCCAAACACCCCACTACCCGGGGCAGGCTTGCAGCGATGATCGACTATATAGAAGCCAGCTTTGCGGGCATGAACGAAATAGACCGACAACTCATCGTGATTGGCCCGGTAGCATTCGCCGAGGACCGAGAACGACAGCTGGAAGTCGGCAGCACCGCACTGGACAGCTTCAAAAGCCTCATTGCGGCGGGGGTGGAGCTGGGCGACGTGAAAACGCAGTACTCAACTGACATGCTCGCTTCTGTCGTCGTGGGAACACTGAACATACTCACAACCACCTGGGCACTCGACAGTAACTACCCCGTCTTCAGTAAGCTGGAAGAGGCAAGTGTCTTTTTCGACGACCTGATCTGCAAGGACACGGCATAAGACTCGGCGAGTCATTGCGGCACTATCCCAGAACTATCCCAGAACTACCGCAGCACCATTGCAGCGTTGCATTCGACAGTGCATTCTCCCCTGCATCCTTCAATTTGAATTCTCCCGGAGACATCGCCATGGGTCCACTCAATGGCCTGACCATTATCGAAATCGCCGGCCTTGGCCCAGGTCCATTCGGCGCTATGCTGCTGGCTGATCTTGGCGCCGAAATCATCCGGGTAGAGCGCCCCGGGGGGAATATGTTCACCGCTGCACAAAACCCCAAGCTCGATTTTCTGAATCGCAACAAGCGCTGCCTGAGTGTAGATCTGAAAAACGCAGGCGGCGTCGAAACGATTCTCGAACTGCTGGAAAAAGCAGACGGTCTACTTGAAGGCAATCGACCCGGCGTAATGGAACGGCTCGGACTTGGACCCACTGTGTGCCTTGAGCGAAACCCGGCGCTGGTTTTTGGGCGCATGACCGGTTGGGGCCAGGAAGGCCCCATGGCTTTGGAAGCCGGCCACGATATCAACTACATTGCCCTGGCCGGTGCCCTGCACGGCATAGGTCGCGCCGGTGAAAAGCCAGCCATCCCGTTAAACCTGGTGGGTGACTTTGGTGGCGGGGGGTTAATGCTCGCCTTTGGCATGGTCTGCGGATTGCTGGAGGCGAAAACCTCAGGCAAAGGCCAGGTGGTCGATGCGGCTATGATCGACGGAGCTGCCACATTGATGGCTAGTACCTTTGGCGCAAACCAGGTGGGCTTTTGGACTGATGAACGTGGCACGAACTTGCTCGACTCAGGCTCCCACTTCTATGAGGTCTACGAAACAGCTGACGGTAAGTACATTTCGCTAGGTTCAATAGAGCCGCAGTTTTATAATGCCCTGCTGGAAAAACTCGGCGACGATGCACAGTATTTCCAGAACCAGTTCGATGCCGAAAACTGGCCTGCGATGAAAGACAAGATGACAGAAATTTTTAAGCGCAAAACACGCGATGAGTGGGACGAAATCTTTGCCGGCGCAAACGCATGCTATGCGCCCGTGCTGTCGATGGAAGAAGTGCGACATCACCCCCATCATCAGGCCCGTGGCACATTCCTTGACGATGGGGAATTATGGCAGCCCGCACCGGCGCCGCGCTTCAGTCGCACGCCCGGGCAGGTCACGCGCCACGCCGCCAACATCGGTGAGCACAGCGAAGAAATACTGCGCGATTTTGGTTTCAGCGAAGAAGACATAGCCGCCAGGGTGGCCAGCGGCGCAGTCCATCTGCAAAGTAGTTAGAATGGCCAGGCGATAAATCAGCAGCACATACAGCACGAACAACCTAAATCACCAGCAACGGTAGAGTTTTGATGACTGACAACGCAGTGGCGTGCCGCCATGTAACAATTGACCCGGATACGGGCAGCCTTTCCATTGCCCAGGGACTAGTGCAGCAACCCGCGGCCGGCGAGGTATTGATCAACGTTCAGTGCGCCGGCATCAACCGCGCCGATCTACTCCAGCGTAAAGGGCTGTATCCGCCTCCTGAAGATGCATCGCCGATTCTCGGACTTGAAGTGGCTGGCACTGTTAAGGCTGTCGGTCCCGATGTCGGCGACTGGCAAGTGGGCGATGCCATCTGCGCGCTGACTCACGGTGGCGGCTATGCCGATTATGCACTGGCACCGGTGGGACAATGCATGCCTGTTCCGAATGGTTTTAGTATGCAAGAAGCCGCCGCACTGCCAGAGGCGCTGTTGACTATCTGGCACAATCTTTACCAACGCGCAGGACTCAAAAGCGGTGACAACGTGCTTGTCCATGGGGGCGCCAGTGGTATGGGCACCATGGGCGTTATGATGGCACATGCACTGGGTGCCACGGTTTACACTACCGCCGGCACCGCAGAAAAATGCAGCGCGCTACAAGTGCTAGGCGCCACCCGCGCTATCAACTATCGCGAGGAAGACTTCGAAAAAGTGCTGGGTGAATTGGGCGTCGCAGGCAGCATCAACGTTATCCTCGACATGATCGGTGGCGACTATGTGCAAAAAAATCTGAACGTTGCAGCACCAGAAGGCCGTATCGTCAACATCGCCTACATGCGTGGGTTTAAGGCCGAAGTGAACTTTGCACCACTGCTGATGAAACGACTTACCCTGACCGGCTCAACCTTGCGCGCGCAAACCTTTGCACAAAAAGCCGTGATGGTAGAAGAACTACTTGAACATGTCTTTCCACATCTGGAAAACGGCAACATTCGACCTTTGGTCGATTCCACGTTTACGCTGGAGAATGCGCAGGATGCTCATACACGCATGGAAAGTGGCGAGCACATGGGCAAGATCATTCTGACACTGTAAGGCTTCTCTTAATACGATACCGATGTAACAGCACTTTTTTTAGTAGCAAAACAGTCTTAAAAACACTGATACAGCGCATGCGCATCCAAGAAAATGGCGGAAACGCGGATAATATCCGCTTTTTAAGCGCATTTTACTCTATAGAGATATGCTTAATATTTCTTTAGCGCATAAAGGCTCTCTATATACTGCTCCAATTTGGGCCTCTCCTAGATTCACATCACGCCGGTGCTATACTCAAAACGTCTGTCGGAATAGCACTGTTATCGCCAATTATTAGCATGACAGTGCCGATCATAATAAATCCCGACGTGACAGATTGAGTTTTCAGTCGCGCCAACAGCCACGGACTGCACTCAAACAAAGGCTTGTTTATACGGACCGATGAACTCTCGGTTGCCACGCCACTTGGGGGAAGTTGTATGAAACGCCACTACTATATAAGCACCGATCTTGATGATCTGGAGTTGGTCGAGCGGCAACTCGAAGCAGCGGGCGTGACCACGCCGCAAATTCACGTTCTCAGCGAAGACGACCACGCTCTCGAGGAACATCATCTGCACAAGGTCGAGGCCGTGCTAAAGAAGGATGTAGTACACGGTACCGAGCTGGGCGCCGTTGTCGGAGTCGTGGGCGCCGCAATCATTCTGGGACTGGCGTGGTGGTCAGAATTGCCCGAAACCTATACTTGGGTGCCGGCAATTTTCCTCTCCGTTATTGTGCTTGGATTCTGCACTTGGGAGGGAGGCCTGATTGGCATCCAGGAACCCCATGTCGATTTTCGTCGCTTTCAGGACGATCTTCACGCGGGCAAACACATTCTCTTTGTTGATATAGATCCCAGCCAGGAAGGGATATTGCACAGCGTCGTCAAAAAGCACCCCAAATTACAAAACGCAGGAGAAGGAGCATCGACGCCGCGTG
>JBLFXU010000051.1:0-12362 GCA_047609575.1 Bacteroidia bacterium
GGCAACGACGCATATCCTGCGTTTTAACAACCAGGGCGTGCCCGAGGTACCCTTGCGCTCGGAACAACTGGAAACGTCTATCGAGCAAAGTCAGCGCAGCGGACAACTGACCAATTCAACTTTGCGCCTGGTAATGTTTGTCTGCGGGCTGCTAGCCCTGCTCGGCCTGGCCGCCGCTTACCACCAACACTTGCGCCACAGAGTCTATAAGTCAGGACGTGAACGCGGTGCCGACCCTGTCGATGATTTTACCGATGACATCCAGTGGATCGAACACTTTGCCAACCGCCGGACAGCTATGCGCAGACGAGGTATTAGCTACTCCTTTATGGCAATGGCTCTGGTGTTGATGGCTGCCGGACAGCAGGCGAGCGTACTAGAGTTAGCCGCCCTGTTGCTGCTCCTGTCCGGGCCAGCCATCGCCCTGCTACTCTATACAAGAAACAGCCCGGGACACCTGGGAGTGCTGGACAAGCAACTCATACTGGTGGAACCGGCGGGCATGTACCATTTGGGAAGCGGTGCCAACATACTGTTTCGCGGAGGTTTTCTGTTCATGGACGACGTGACCTTGTTCATGGGCAACAAGCTGCTGCCTGCATTCTCTAGCGCGCAACTGAACGCACAGGTGCTGCCTCTGGTTCGCACTGGTATTCGTGTGGATCGCAACACGCTATGGGTTCGACTGCTGCAAAGCGGCCACCCGGTGGCCCATGGCAGTCTCGCCATACTGGTATGCAGCCTTGCCGCGATCAGCCTGCTGGCTGTACCGCGGTTTTTCTGAGCCGGAGCCGGGACACCCAAGGGGGTGATTGGCTATACTGGCAGCTGGGGCCAGTCCGGCCCCGTGAAAGCAAATGGCCTGGTCCAGGAGCAGCAACAGGGATGAATAATAACGATCGCGATGTCCAGTCGCCCGGGCCGCGCGTCAGCCTGTTCGTCACCTGTCTTGCCGACCTTTTTCGCCCTTCAGTCGCCTTTGCCAGCCTGCAGTTACTCGAAAGAGCCGGCTGCGACGTGTCCGTCCCGCTGAAGCAAACCTGCTGTGGGCAACCGGCCTACAACGCTGGCGACTTCCAAGCGACTATTCCGCTGGCGAAAAATGTCGTTGCGCTGCTTGAAGACGCCGACTATGTCGTTATCCCCTCAGGTTCCTGTGCCGGCATGATCAGTCACCATTATCCAAATTTGCTGGAAGGTGAATGGCGCGAACGGGCAATCGCCGTCGCCGCCAAAACCTTTGAGCTGACCAGTTTTCTCACTGAAGTTGTCACACTGGAACCCGGCACAGGCGCCAACATAGGCCAGGTCGCCTACCACGATAGCTGTGCGGGACTCAGGGAGTTGTCCATTCGGGAACAGCCAAGAGAGCTGCTACAGAGCCTTTGCAGCGCCCAGGTCAGCGAACTTGAGTTGCGGGATGTGTGCTGCGGATTCGGCGGTACGTTTTGCGCCAAGATGCCACAGATTTCCAGCAAGATGACTGACGATAAACTTAAAGACGTGCTGGACACCGGCGCGCCGCTGCTGACCGGTGGCGATCTGGGCTGCCTAATGACCATCGCCGGCAGGGCCAGTCGGCTCGGACAGGACATCGAGGTCCGCCACGTGGCTGAGCTACTGGCAGGGAATTTGGATGGTCCCGCTATCGGCGAGGGAGATTGATTTGGAGCAGACCAGCCAACATTTTTTGGACAACGCTGATAAGGCCCTGGCCAACAGTGCCCAAGCACAACGGCGCGATGCCCTGGGGCTGTTCGCACCGCTACTGCGCACCAGCGCCGTCGAAAAATTCGAGAACTTCGAACCCGCCAAAACGCACCTCAAGGCCATACGCCAACATACCCTTGATCACCTCGATTACTACCTGGGAAAATTCGAATCTGAAGCCGTAAACAACGGGAATCGCGTGCATTTTGCGCGTACCGGAACCGAATTAAACAGCGTGGTCCTCGATATCTGTCAACAACACAACGCCCAGCGAGTTATCAAGGGCAAGTCCATGGTGACCGAAGAGACCGGGCTGAATGAATACCTGTTGAGTGGCGGCCTGCAGGTTACTGAAACCGATCTGGGCGAGTACATTATCCAGCAGGCGGGAGAAACCCCCAGCCATATTGTAGGGCCTGCACTACACAAATCTGCCGACGAAGTGCGCCAGTTATTCCTGGATAAGCACGATCTTGGTCAACGGGAACTGGCCAGCACCGCCGACATGGTCGGTGAAGCACGCAACGTGTTGCGTCCAAAGTTTCTTCAGGGCGAAGTAGGTATCATCGGCGCCAACGCGCTCATCGCCGAAAATGGTTCCAGCATGCTGGTCACCAACGAGGGCAACGGTGATTTGTGTGCCAACCTGCCCCGCGTACTCATCGTCTGCACCACTATAGACCGGGTGCTACCGCGCGCACAGGACGCTACTGCAATGCTGCGACTGCTGGTCAGGTCCGCCACTGGCCAGGCCCAGACTAGTTACACCAGCTTCTATTCAGGTCCGCGCCGCGAGGGCGAAACCGACGGGCCGCTGGAAACGCACTACGTGCTGCTGGATAACCAACGCAGCGAGCTACTGGCAAGCGACTATCGGGAAATGCTCGACTGTATCCGCTGTGGTGCCTGCCTGACGCACTGCCCAATCTACAACGCTGTGGGCGGACACGCCTATGGCTGGGTCTATCAAGGACCGATGGGTTCTGTGCTTACACCGCTACTCACATCACTGGAACAAAGCGCCGCATTGCCCAATGCCTGCACCAACTGCGGTCGCTGCGCCGAGGTCTGTCCGGCAGAAATCCCCCTGCCAGATATGTTGCGCGACCTAAGGCAGGAGGAAAACGAGGCGGGCTTGGTACCCGCCCGCTGGCGAGCGGGCATGAAACTGCACGGTCTCGTGGCACGAGCGCCAGCGCTTTACCAATTTCTGTCGCGGATGGGCATAGCCATCATGCATCGCCTGGGTCACAAAAAAGGCGCCTTCAGGAAGTTACCCGCCGCTGCAGGCTGGACTGACAACCGCGACTTCCCAGCACCTGAGCGCGCAACCTTTATGAGCCAGTACAAGGCTCAACTTAAAGCCCAGGTCAAGGCGCGCAGGAAAGATAATAATGACTGAAAGCGCCCGCACCGAAATCTTCGCCCGCCTGCGCCGCGCCAACCAGGCCAGCGACGCAACTCCTCTGGAAGCAGAACTCACTGCTCTGGGGTCGGGGCCAGCCGCCACCCTGCCCGCGCAAGAGCTATGCGAAGCATTCCTCATCAATATACTGAACAACCGTGGCACGGCAGACTGCGCAAGAAACCGGGCAGAGGCGGTAGATGCGGTCAGGAATTTTCTGCGCGACAATTACCGCAGCCAGCGCTTTGTCGCCGGGAACGATCCGCGATTGGCCGCTATGCCATGGCGTAATGCCGGGCTATTGCCGCGCTTCGGCACACTGGAAGACGGCGAGCCAATCGCCCTGAGCTTTGCCCGCTTGGGCATTGCCGAACTGGGCGCCATCGTCACTACCACCGGAAAAGCCAATCCCGCGCCCAACAACCTGTTGTGCGAACAACATATTGTGCTGGTAGATGTCGTGGACGTGGTATCCGATATGGAGCAAGCCTGGGAAAAGCTTGCGCCTGAACTACAGCGAGGCTCGCGCCCCCGGGGCATCAATTTCATTGCCGGCCCCTCCAGTACCGCAGATATTGAGGGGCAATTGGTCTATGGCGCGCATGGCCCGAAAGGCTGGCACGTTATCTTGCTGGGCGAGGTGCCTGAGGGAGCGCTGGAGCGAGCCCGGGCACGAGTGGCAGGTAACTGACCTACCAGAGAAGCTACCGACCCGTCTCGGTCTGTATCGCGGTGTAAGTAAATTTCTGACCACCGAGCACCGCCTCTAACATCAAGCCGCCCTTGGCGATAGTAAACACCGCCATGCCCTTGCGATAACCCGCGTGAGCGGTGGTGGCGTCGTTACGGCCGCCGCTCATTCCGGCAACTGCACCGCCGCCTGTGTTTGCTTCGGCGGAAACTCCCGCAGTAATTGCAACGGCCGTGGCCTGCGCACTGAACTCAAAATTACCTGAAGTAAAGTACGTAAACGCCTGCTCGTTCTCAAAGAAGATAATCTGGCTGAAAATCTGGCCACCGATCTGATAGCCCGCGGTTAGCTGGGTCATTGAGGCATTGCCAACGTGCTGCGCATCAACAAAGACCTTGGCCTTGCCATGGGCTCCGCCCACTACCAAACCACCTTTACCAATGGTAGGGAATACCACGTAGCCGTAAGACGACTTAAAATAATCGGCACATTCGCCAGCATTACTGAAAGAGCGAATAGTATCGGCGTAGGGGTTTGCCTGGGCCGACATTCCAAACGTAAGCAAACACGTGAGCAGCAAACTCAGGGGCAGCATTTTGGACAGCGTTTTTGACATGGCATCAGACCTTTTTGTGTGGGTTCAGTGGGTACACCCGAGCGCTGATGTACCGCGCCATTGTGTGCAGCACAGCCACACAGGTCAAGGGCCTGGCCACCCCTGCAGCCGGGCCAATAAATCACAGACCCGGGAGGCGTAACCCCACTCATTGTCGTACCAGTTCAATACCCGTAAATAGCGACTCCCTGTGATGCCGGTAAAACTGGAGTCAAAGATAGAAGAATGTGAATTGCCGATGATATCGGAGGACACAATAGGGCTGTCACTGAACTGAAGAATGCCTCGAAGAGCCTGTGAGTTGGCCGCCTGACGAACCACGTCGTTGACAGCCTCAACGGTGGTTTCCTGCCCCAGCTTGGCGAACAGATCAACCACCGAGCCATCAGGCACTGGCACCCTCGAAGCAATACCATGCAGCTTGCCCTGCAACTGGGGCAGCACCTCCCCGACAGCCTTGGCGGCCCCGGTAGAGGTTGGAATGATGTTTTCCGCGGCGGCGCGGCTGCGACGCCAGTCCTCATGGGGCACATCCGCCAACCGCTGGTCATTGGTATAGGCATGCACCGTATTGATCACGCCCTCCTCGATGCCAAACGCATCGTTAAGCACCTTCGCCATAGGCGCAAGGCAATTGGTGGTACAACTGGCATTGGAGATAATACGATGCTCTGGCAGCAAACCATCATCGTTTACGCCAAGGACCACCGTATAGTCCACCGGGTCCTTCGCCGGCACAGTCAGCACAACACGCCCTGCCCCTGCAGTAAGATGTTGCTCCAATTGTTCACGCTTGCGGAACACCCCCGTCGCTTCGACCACGGCATCGACACCCAACTGTGCCCAGGGCAGCTGTGCCGGTTCTGCAATACTCAGCATCCGAGTACGATTATTGTCAGTGACAAAATCCTCCCCTTCCAATGACAGACTCCGTCCAAAGGGACCCATGACCGTGTCGTAGGCCAGCAAATACCGCAGCGCCGCATTGTCGAACAGGTCGTTAATGGCAACAATTTCGATATCGCCTGCTTCATCGAGTATGCGAAAAACCGAGCGCCCGATACGACCAAAACCATTAATAGCAACTCTCATTACGCTGCCTCCTGTGCTGCATCCAGAGTCTGGTAGAGGCGCGCCACATCCAGCAGGCGCGCCGCGTGACCAAGGTTTTCGTACCAACCCAGCGTCTTGATCGTATTGCTTCCCGCCTTAATCGTGCCCTGGATATCAAACAACAGAGAGGCTGCATTGCCGATCACATCCGAGGACACAATAGGGTCCTCCACCACCGCAATAACGCCAGGACTGCGAGCCGCGGCAGCGCGCATCGCGGCGTTGATTTCATCGACGGTGATAGCCGGATCGGAGAGCACCAACGTGGTATCCAGGAGACAACCCTCTTGCACGGGAACATTCAATGCCGAGGTCAGTATCTTGCCATCAAAGTCGGGTAATACTCGCCCCAGCCAGAGACCGGCCTCATGGCTATTGGGAATAATGTTCTTGGCCGCGGAACGACTGCGCCTGAAATCGCTGCCTGCATAGTCCTGCAGGGCTTGGTCGGAGGTATAGGCATGCACTGACGTCATGCTGCCGCACTCGATCTCAAATTGCTGGGCAAGACTATGCAGTAACAGACACAATGCGGAAGTGGTCGCAGACCCTGCACTGAGCCTGCGATCGCTGACCTGTGCGTCGCTATCATTGACACCCGGAACAACTATACGATCAATGTCATCCAGAGGCAGTGTCCGCAACAACACGCGACCGGCGCCATTGGCAATATGCGCTTCCATATCAGCACTGCGGCGATACTTGCCCGTAGCGTCAATCACAATATCGACACCAAAAATATCCCAGGGCATTTCTGCTGGTCGGTCGATCTGCATCAAGCGAGCGCGAAACCGCGAGTTGACCAAAAAATTGCCTGCAAGACTATGGCAACCAGGATCACGTACTTCCGAGCAGAGCAGATAGTGCAATATTGTTGGCTCGCCTATGTCGGCCACCGCTACGACCTCTATGTCGTCACTGTTGGCAGCAAGGTCATAGACCTGTCGGCCAATCTGGCCAAAACCCATAATGCCCACTCGAATGGGCCTACTGTTGTGCATTATCAATTCCTCGAAATTCAGAAAGAAAAAAAAAACGCAAAGTCTCTCGTATGGCCGCGGGATGTACCTTGATCCAGCGCAGTAAAACGGACAAATGACTTCTCCAACGGGCAAGCTGTGTCGTCGGTGAAGAAAGTGTAGAACAAAGTGCTGAAGAACACCTTAAGGAAATCGTGAAACGTATGGGGCACTGCCCAGCGTGCCAGAGACATCAGCCGACCAACGTGGTTTCCCCGTATCGTTCAAACGGCTTATGCTGAAGTATCTGCAAGCAATATCCAGTCAGGCAGGTCAGGCAGGCAGGTCAGGCAGGCAGGTCAGGCAGGCAGGTCAGGTCAGGCAGGCAGGCAGGTCAGGCAGGTCAGGCAGGTCAGGCAGGTCAGGCAACAATATCCTGAAAAGGAATTTCCGAGAGATCGATACCGTAGGCCGCAGGCTCAAGACTGCGGTTTATAACTAGCGTGGGTTGTGTGTCGTCGTTTTCGAGAGCGTGCAGATCAACGACTTTCCACTTGGGCAGGCGCTTCTTATGTCGATCAAGCAATACCATGACCTTGGGACGCAACCGCCGTGTGCGGTATTCCGCCACCACTACAGCCACTTCACCGGAAGACAACTCAACCAGGGTGCCTGCGGGGTAGAGACCAATTGCCTGAATAAAGGCTTCAACCAATTCTGCCTGGAAATCTACGTCGCGCGATTTATAGAGCAACTTAATCGCCTCGGAGGGTGATATTGGCTGCGCATAGTCGCGATCACTGGTTATCGCATCGTAGGTATCCACAATTCCCGCGATTCGCGCAAAGGGTGGGATTTTGTCGCGGCCAAGCCCCAAAGGATAACCTGAACCGTCATAACGCTCGTGATGGTAGGCCACCATATCAATCACATCCTGATTCAGGATGCCGCACTCTTCGAGAATATCCAGTCCATGTTGTACGTGTGAGGCAAGCTCTGCCGTTTCGGCGTCGGTCAGATCACGCTCTGTACGCAACAACGATTGATCGATACGCAGTTTACCAATATCCATGAGCATGCAGCCCATGGAAAGGGAACGAAGGTCGTGCCTAGGCAGCCCCAACTGGCGTCCCAGGGATACGGCCCAGATTGCCGCGCCAAGCGAGTGCTTGTAGGTATATTGATCGTGTTGCTTGAGTCGGCATACCCAAAGGCAGGCATCTGGATTGCGGCCAATACTGTCCACAATGGGGTCCACAGATTTGCGCAGCTTAATGACATTGAGTTTGTCACCCTCTACCACGTCATCGAAAATACTGTCGATATCAACGCGCAAGGTATCCAGCACCTGCTGCGCTCGCGGATACTCTTCTTCCCAACGAGCACTATCCTGGTACAACTGGATCGGACGGCCCTCAAATATTTGCTGAATGGGCACCCGCTTCCTTTCCTTCCACTTGCCCGCCTCGTCCCGATCTGGCTGCGGCAGAGGCTGCTGATTCTTCTGCCCGAGTGTCATACGACTGCGACGGCGGTCTATGTAAACGTATTCACAGTAGTGTCGGACTCTTGCCAGGTCCTGCGCAGACTTGACCATGAAGCCCTGAGTAATAAATGGCGTTCCCAACCACGGTCGATCCAGGTCGCTGACAAACATGCCAATGTCCAGTTCGCTGGTTGGAATTCTGACGGTCTTGAGCATCCCCGGATGTCCCTTGGCCACGTCTTGCGTGCACTCGATAAACGACGAACTCGATTACCGACCCCAAACACCTAAGACATGCGTAATCACACAGGATGACAGTAGGCAAAGGCGCCTGAACAGTCCATAGTAACTAGTTGATTTTCATGGTATTTGACGAAACACTGTGACCTGGAGCACAGTTCTGCAAGCACTTAACTGGCAATAGTGGCGCCCTACCCTGCTGTCCCACGCACGTCGCGACATGCAGCACCGGAACCACGGCAACCAGAGGCCAGCCTGTGGTATAGTTCTGGCCCGAGGCCGGGGCGATACCGG
This sequence comes from Bacteroidia bacterium, assembly GCA_047609575.1. GTDB lineage: Bacteria > Pseudomonadota > Gammaproteobacteria > Pseudomonadales > Halieaceae > Marimicrobium. The sequence goes on from JBLFXU010000051.1 coordinate 8,515, forward strand.
CATTTAAATTGCCGCCTTTAGCAAACGGACACTTAATGCAAAAGTTCTTCATCGGCCTGGGTATCCTGGCCCTGATTATCGTCAGTCTGCCTCTGTTTTTAATCGCCTCGGGCACCATAGACAGCACCAGCCTGCGAATGATGCTCAATGTGATGGCGGGACTGCCCGGCCCCAGTGTAGACATCAATACCGTCAAGACTCGCTACCAGGTTCCCGACGGGTTTTCCCTCTCGCTGTACGAAAACGACCTCTCCCGCGCACGCTTCATGACCTTTACCGAAGCAGGCGACCTGCTGGTCAGTCGTCCTCATGTGGGTGATATCGTACTGCTGCGTCGCGACACCAATGGTGACGGCAAGCCAGACGGGCGCGAGATAGTCATGGAAGGACTGCAGCGCCCCCTGGGTATCGACGTACACGGCTCCTGGTTGTATGTCGGTGAGTCGCATCAAGTGGGACGTGTTTTGTTCGATAGCGCGACAGGCAAGATCGACGGCCCCTATCAACCGATCATCGAAGGACTCACCGACAACGGCAATCACTGGAGCAAAACCGTTCGCATAGGGCCTGATGGCATGCTCTACCTCGCCCAGGGTTCAACCTGCAATATCTGTGAAGAGCCCGATGAACGCCGCGCCACCATGATGCGTTTCGCGCCGGATGGCAGCGGTGGCGAGATTATCGCGACAGGCTTGCGCAACAGCGTCGGCTTTGACTGGGCACCCTGGAACGACGCGCTCTTTGCCACCGACAATGGTCGCGACCTTTTGGGCGACGACTTTCCGCCCTGTGAACTTAACCGCATTGAAGATGGCCGCTTCTATGGCTGGCCCTACTTCAACGGTAACAACATTCCTGATCCGGGAATGGGATTGGATCCACAAGCCCAAGCGCGCGAGCCAACCGTGCCCGCACATAGATTTCGGGCACACAACGCGCCGCTTGGCATGACCTTTCTGCGTGGTGATACGCTGCCGCAGGCGTATGCAAAAACCGCGCTGGTCGCCCTGCACGGCTCTTGGAACCGGAGCGAACCAGACGGCTATAAAGTCGTGAGCCTGACCTGGACGGACGATGGGATCGAGGAACGAGACTTTTTGAGCGGTTTCAATTTCGATGATGACATCACTGGACGACCGGTTGATGTGGCACAGGCGCCCGACGGCTCGATTTACATCTCTGACGACTACGCCGGTGCGATCTATCGCCTGACCTATACCGGCGATCAGGGAGCGGGCACTGTTGATATTGCCAGTACCGTCCAAAGTCGCCTTGATAAAGAACTACCACAGTGGTTGCTAAGCGCTGATGTCGATACCATGGCCGTCCAAGGGGCAAGCCTGTACAAACAACACGCCTGTGCGTCCTGCCACGAAGAAGGTGGAAATCCAGCGCAGCTCAATGGCTTGTCGAAACGCATGGGGTTCAATGCGGTCGATGAACTATTGCTGGCACCGCCCTCGCCTATGCCTATATTTCCGTTGTCACAAATGGAGCGACGCGAACTGGCCGTCTATCTACTGGACAGGCCCTAACCCTGGAGGCGCCACATGCTGCATTACCTACCCAATGCTCTGACAACACTACGCCTGCTGCTGGTAATACCCCTGTGCGAACTGATTCTGCAGTATAACTTTCCCTGGGCACTGGCGGTGGGATGCATCGCCGGTATTACCGACGTGCTGGACGGTTATTTTGCGCGCAAACTGCAAGCCTTTTCGCGCTATGGTGGGTTACTTGATCCTATAGCGGACAAGGCGCTTATCATTTTGAGCTTTCTTTGCCTTGCGCAGGTAGAACTGATTCCCTGGTACTTGGCAATCGTCGTCATCGCGCGCGACCTTATAATCATAACCGGCGCCGCGTGCTACTACATACTCATAGGCCCCTTTGAAGCTTCCGCAAATCTACTCAGTAAGTACAATATGGTCGTGCAAGTCTTTTTTTGTGCGCTGGTGCTAGCCAGTGCGATTTTTCCCGGCATTAATATGCAGGTGATAACGTATGCCGGGGTTGCCGTAATAGCGATAGCCGCAGCAAGTGGTGCAGACTACGCAGTGACCTGGACCAGAAAATTCCTGGTTGCATGGCGGAGATCCTCCAATGGGTAAGGCCGAAAAAACAACGGCTGTGGAGGCGACAAATGAAATTCGTGTACTGACCTATAACATCCATAAAGGCTACTGCACCGGTAACCGGCGCTTCGTACTGGAAAGCATGCGCGATCGTATTACGGAAACAGGGGCGGATATTGTATTCCTGCAGGAAATTCACGGGCAGGCCATTAAAAGTGAGGCCAAACGGCGACGTTTTTCCTATCCGGACCAGCCACATTTTGAATATCTTGCCGACCAGTCCTGGCCGCACTTCGCTTATGGCCGCAACGCAATTTATCGCAAAGGTGATCACGGCAATGCCATTCTTAGCATGTATCCTTTCGCTAGCTGGAAGAATATCGATATTTCCCGTTTCCGCAGAGCGAGCCGTAGCATCCTGCATGGCGTCATAGAACTACCCCATCGCAACACGCGTCTGCATACTCTTTGCGTTCACATGGGACTGCTGGAGCAGGAACGTATTGAACAACTGCAGGTTCTGACAGATCGCATCAAAGACCATGTGCCTGACGATGAGCCCCTGATCATCGCGGGCGACTTCAATGACTGGCGTCGCCGGGCCGAAGAGCACATGCATGAAGATCTGGGACTGCAGGAGCTGTTTGTACAAATGCATGGACGACACGCGCGGACGTTTCCCGTATGGGCACCCCTACTATCGGTAGACCGCATCTACTATCGCGGGCTCAAACCAGAGCGCTGTACCCGCCTGAGTCGCGGGCCCTGGCGAGACCTGTCCGATCACGCTGCCCTGTTCGGGGTATTCAAGCTTTAGTCTCCCAATCGACCTTGCCCCAGTGGGTTTCAGGCGCTATCTTGCTTGCAATGATCTGTAACCGGACCCGATTATGAGTTTAGGCAACGTCGTATCTACATTGTGGGAAAGCCGCATTCTAACCACGCTAAAACGTGAGCTGGAACCGCGCCCACTGACCACCTGTGACAGCCTTGCAGCACGCATGGAAGCCACCGCCGCCCGCCACCCCGGCGCTGAAGCGATTGTCTTCGAAGGGCAGAGCCTGACGTGGTCTCAAATGAACCAGGCTGTGAATCGCGTTGCGGCAGTACTAAACGCACGAGGACTCACCACAGGCGATACCGTGTGCCTGATGATGGAGAACCGAATCGAGTTCGCCACCTGCCTGTTAGCCCTGAACAAACTCGGGGTGATCGCCGCGCTGATCAACACCAACCTGACCAGTAAATCATTGGCGCACTGCATCGCCATTACACATTCGCGCTTCTGTATTTTCGGTGAAGAGCGTTTTGGGGCCATTGACGAAATCAGGACCCACCCCGACTTGGCGCCCATTGAAGGTTATCTGTTTGTAGCGGACGAGGCTGCACAAGCCAGTCCTGATTGGGCAATAGACCTTGGTGCGGAAGCAGCGCAGGCAACCACACAAAACCCGCCGCAAACCACGACGCAGACCCTTGCCGACACCGCTTTATACCTTTATACCTCGGGCACCACGGGCTTCCCCAAGGCATCAGTCCTCTCCAATCGTCGCCTACTGGCGTCTGCCACCATGGGACATATCGGCGGTTTAAAAGCGACAGTGAAAGATCGTATCTATCTTTGCTTGCCGCTATATCACGGCACGGGCCTATTTTTTGGGCTGGCAACCGCATGCTGCAGCGGGGCGACCCTGATTCTCAGACGCAAGTTTTCTGGCTCGCATTTTCTAAACGATGTGCGCGAGCATCGCGCAACCTGCTTCGTCTATATTG
>JBLFXU010000052.1:0-12012 GCA_047609575.1 Bacteroidia bacterium
TGCCATCTTTTTCCAGATCACCCCACTGGGGCTTTTGTGATGTGGCGAGCAGAGCTTTTTCGTGCTCCGGATCAGACAGGTACAAGGCTACATCGATGCGCTGTGGAATGAATACCCCCATGGGCCGCAGCTGTGAGGCCAGATTGGCAGTGACTGCAAACTGAGGTTCCTGTTCAAGCGATTTTTGCATGGTTTCAGCGACAATCAGGTGCAGCTTCCCTGGGTGTCTATAGGCGCAGGCGTCACCCTTGATCGTGTGAACTGCATGGGAAGAATATCCGAAATGGGTTAGCAGAAGTTCCACGCTGTCCAGCGAGCGCGGGTGAAAATCCAGTAGGTGCAGTTTAAGCTCGCCGGGTAAAAATCTACCTAGCAGTGGTAATAGCAAAGTGGCGAAAGGCCCGCAACCCGCGTACAGAATTTCAATCGGGGAGTCGCAGAAGCGCGATTTGAGGGAGTGTATCGCGGCATAGATGCCGCGGATGAAAACTACGCTGCGCTGATAATCCAGCGCGCAGTGAGCGGCTGCCTGTGGGTTGATGGCGACGCCGCTATCCAACAGTGAATCCTCTGCCCAGGCATCAAAGCTGGGGTCGGGTTGGATATTAGTGACCTCACTGCATAATAGGACAAACGCATCAAGCGCTTCGCGTAGCGCTTCAGGTGAGCTGGTTTCATCCAGAATAGTATCGCTAATAGTATTGATACTCATATTCAATGAGGGTATCACCACGTTAACTGCTCAAAATTGATGGAGTTGCTGCCCCAATGTCGATGTGCCGCCGGCACCCGGTGCGACATCTTGTGGAAAGCAGAATTGCTGATTTTGAAGGTAGGGTAGTCGCTGTCGACAACAGCGTCCACGTGATACTCACCGTCCGCCTGCAAACGGTATGGGTCGTGGTCGAAGAGCGGAACCCGCTAGCGACCCAGCGCTAACCCTCGCTACTACCTCGAGGGCGCTCCCAACGGGTTGCAGCAGGCCAGAGGTGTTGCTCTTGTCATCATTACACATCGTATATCTCGATTTTATAGTATCAAATAATCGAATATATCTGTCTATTCTAACAAGTCAGACTTCGCCTTGGCTTTCTGGAGGTGCCGTCAGCGCTGTTTTTCATGTTGATTACGATAATGTTTACTGCAGTCTTCTGGGTTATTTTAACCGATGGAGAGCCGTCATCCTGGCTTTTAGGGATACCTGCAATCGTATTGACAGTATGGATGATGCATCGGTTTCCTCTGTTTAAGGCACCTCTTAAGATCCATCTAGGCCCGCTACTAAAATTTATCCCCTGGTTTCTCCTTAAGTCTATTCGCGGCGGCCTTGAAGTCTCTCGGCCAGCATTGTCCAGGTCGCTGTCTCTAAACCCTGCGCTGTTTGAGCATGAGTGCGCTCTTGTCGATCCTCGATCGATGGCAATATTTGCTATGTGTCTCAATGTACTGCCTGGCACCACAACCGTGAGAATGGATGCGGGCACTATTCTAATCCACAGCTTAACGAGCGTAGCCGCAGCGCGTCTTGAAGTTGCCGAACTTGAACAAAAGATCACCACGATGTTGGTCGCGACATCAATGGAATATACGCTCAGCACCCATGCTGACGCTCGCGGAAGCACAGCTAAATGATATCACTCACTCTGTATTTGTCGGCCATAGCTCTGCTGCTACTTGCTTTGGTTATTGGAGCAATTCGTGTGATTGCATCCGCTAGTCTCGGGGACAGAATGCTTGCGGTTCAGTTATTGGGCAGCATCGGTGTGGCGATACTACTTTTATGGGGGCAAGCGTTTGGTATAGCTGCATTGTTTGATGTGGCGATTGTAGTCGCCCTGCTGTCGGCGGTATCGGTGGCGGCAATGACTAGGTTGGCGCCTAAAGATGATTGAACTACTCCACATCATGGCCTGGATATCGGTGTTTACTGGTGTGTTTTTCTATCTTTCAGGGAGCATTGGTGTACTCCGTTTTCCGACGGTGTTGTGCAGGCTGCACGCGTTGACCAAAGCGGACAATGTGGGTCTTGGGTTCATTATGCTGGGTTTGTCGATTCTTGGCGCCAGTGCCTTGTTCAGCGTCAAAGCAATCTCGATTTGGCTTATTGTGCTGGTCTGTAGTGCCGCCAGTTCCACGCTTATTGCTCGTCATTCGGAAGACGGCGCATGACTGTGTTCACTACAATTTTTGATTTGGTACTTGCTTTGCTAACCATCGGGATAGCCTGGCGTGCCTTAAATAGTCACTCTATGCGTGATGGAGTGGCATTGTTTATTGCTCTAGGCGTACTGGTGTCATTGATCTGGGTCAGACTGGAAGCGCCTGATTTAGCTATAGCAGAGGTCGCGATAGGATCTGGTATTACCGGCGCGTTACTGATGGCGGCTATGCACGATCTTCCCACCGAAGTTCACAGCGAGCAACGACCAACGCGCGCAGTGACTATTGTGGTGAGTGTGGGTACGGCAATACTGGTAATGGCAATGGCGTTTGCCTTCCTTACTGCGGTAGACAGTAACGTCGATAGCCGCCTGCAATCAATTGTGATGGATGAACTGGTCAATAGCGGCGTGAGTAATCCTGTCACGGCAGTTTTGTTGAACTACCGATCCTATGACACCTTACTTGAGCTGGTTGTTTTAATTGCCGCTGCAGCCGGTATACGGGCGCTGGGTATCGAAATGCCGGCACCAAAAGCAGTGGACCCAATACTCAACACCTTGATAGCGATTATCGTACCTGCATTGGTGCTCACCAGTTTCTACCTGCTGTGGGTGGGCGCACATGCGCCGGGCGGGGCGTTTCAAGCCGGCTCGGTCTTGGCTGCCGCGATTGTGCTGTCCAGATTAGCCGGAAGAGATCTGTTGGCTCACGTACCATCGTGGCTCTTATCCTGGAGCTTGGTACTGGGTGCACTCGTTTTCCTTACCGTAGGCCTGATTATGGTCTTCATTACAGAGGGATTTCTTCAGTTTCCACCGGATTTGGCAGGCGCGCTGATTCTGGTAATCGAGTTTTTTGCGATGCTTTCCATTGCGGCGGCCTTGGTGCTGGCCTTTGCTGGGGGTGAGGCTATCAATGAAAATAACCCGTTGAATGTGATAGCCATTTCACCAGACACCGAAGTATCCAAGTCAGATTTACCCATTGGAAACGGTCATGTTTGAGTCGCAAATGTTGTTTGGGCTTACCGGCGCATTGCTGTTCGGGTTAGGGCTGCGCAGCACCCTGCTGCACCCCCTGGTGCTCGGTAGAATTATCGCGTTCAACATTTCTGGCCTGGGATTATTCCTGATGTTTGTATCCATTGCCTATCGCGGCGATGGACTGTTGCCAGATGCGGTACCGCAGGCGCTGGTACTTACCGGTATTGTCGTCGCAGTCAGTGCTACGGCATTTGCACTCACGCTGGCGCGTCGAATCGAGCAAGCCGGACAACAGCCCGATGGCTAACCTACTTGTGTGGCCGGTAGTAGTGCCGCTCATAGCAGCACTGTTAGCATCTGTCTGGCCTCGAAGAGGTGCAGCACTGGCCGTGCTTGCCATCGTGGCAAATGTCGTCGCTGCTGTTGTGCTGCTGCTGACGGTCAATGCACAGGGACTTCAATCACAGCTGCTGGCTGGATGGCCTGTTGGTCTGGCAATCGCGCTGCAGGCAGACTACATCAGTAGTCTGCTTTTAGTTCTGACAGCTACAATCTATTTGCTGACGAGTCTTTATGCGCTCACTTACTACAAGTCGAGTGAGGTTGCATCGCGATTCTGGCCTCTGTGGCTGCTGCTGTTAGTTGCGCTGAATGCTCTGTTTTTGTCGCGCGATCTATTTAACCTGTACGTGGCGCTTGAACTACTTACGATCTCAGCTGTTGCACTGGTTGCGGTCAGTGCCAGCAATGAATCGCTGCAGGCTGCATTGCGCTATATGACCTTGAGCCTGGTGGGTTCGCTGTTGTTTCTTGCCGGCATCGTTCTCATCTACACCCGGTACGGGACACTCGATTTACAGGTGTTATCTGAGCTTGTAACGCTGGACTTAAGTCTTTGGATCGCTTTGGCGACAATGAGTGCGGGCCTCGCGCTGAAGTGTGCTTTGTTTCCACTGCATTTTTGGTTGCCTGATACCCACGCCAGCGCTACTGCGCCAGTCAGTGCCATTCTATCGGCGCTTGTTGTCAAAGCTGCCTTTTATCTATTGCTGAGACTGTGGTTCGACCTTGCAGATGATTCGGTAAAAGAGGGCGTCACTGGATTGCTCGGTCTTTTGGGAGCCTTTGGCGTGTTATGGGGTTCCTATAACGCGCTTTTTGCGGCGAGGCTGAAGCTACTGGCGGCCTATTCTACGATCGCCCAGCTGGGCTATTTGTTCATGTTTCTGCCTCTGATCGTCCTCGCCCCTGGCGGCGAGGCGTCACCGCTATTTGCCGCTATGATTTTGTTTTTGCTGTCACATGCGGTCGCCAAGGCCGGGCTCTTTTTGGCCATTGGGTACGTTCAGCAGCGGATCGGCCACGACAATATTGAAGACTTGAATGGCCTGGCGCACCACTTACCTGTTTCGACGTTCGCCTTTGCGCTTGCCGGTCTAGCGCTTATTGGCCTGCCACCCAGCGGCAGCTTTCTGGCGAAATGGGTGTTGATAGGCGCACTGATTGCGCAGGCTCATTGGCTCTACTTGGGCGTTGTTTTTACAGGAACGCTGCTCGCGGCAGCGTACACCTTTCGTATTCTCGGAATCGTTCTGACCAATGTTGCAGGGCCTGAACTGGGCCGCGATCAGCACAGTGATAGTGGCACTGCGCAGCCATCTGAGCTACGGGAGTCCAGTGCTGCCTGGATTGCACTCAGTCTCGTTCTATTGGCAACGTTTGGCCTGGGTCTCAATAGTGCCGAGTTATGGTCGTTTATGAGTCGGCAAGGTTAGGTTGCTGCTTATGGACATGAATTTTTGGCTTCCTCCGCTCATCATTGCCAGCTCATTCATAACCGGCTTGTTGATATTTTTTGTCGCTGAGCACAACGTTCGATTGCGTACGACACTCAACTTGTTCGGGGCATTTCTCAAGCTCGGTTTGGTTGCCTGGCTGATTTGGGGTGTGTTCAATGCGCAGGAATTCGAAGCCAGATGGGAGTTGGCACCCGGGTTGGAACTGTTGCTGCGCGCAGACGCTTTGTCGGTATTATTCGTCGGCCTGTCCGCATTTTTATGGTTTGTCACTACTGTTTACGCCATTGGGTATCTCGAGTCGCATAAGAATCGAAGTCGCTTTTTCGGTTTTTTCAGCTTCTGTGTTACAGCCACTGTCGGTCTTGCGCTAGCCGGAAACTTGTTCACCTTTGTTGTCTTCTATGAGTTGTTGACGCTAGCCACTTACCCTCTGGTTGCTCACAAGGGTACCAAAGAGGCATTGAAAGGCGCACGCACTTACCTGATGTATACGCTTGGAGGTGGCTTGATGCTGCTCTTCGGCGTCATTTTCCTACAAACCACAGCGGGTCCGATAGAGTTTACACAAGGTGGTGTCTTGGGAGAGCGGCAGGATCTCGATGCGGGTCAGCTTCGCTGGGCCTTCTTTTTTATTATTGCAGGACTGGGTGTGAAGGCCGCTCTGTTCCCGCTCCACGGTTGGCTGCCTAAGGCCATGGTGGCCCCGGCACCGGTCAGTGCGCTCTTGCATGCGGTGGCGGTGGTGAAAGCAGGAGCATTTGGTATTGTGCGAGTGGTATACGATGTTTATGGCGTGGAGTTCGCCGATGAACTAGGTGTACTTGTCTGGCTGGGTGCATTGGCCTCATTCACGATCATTTATGGATCAGTGAAAGCGCTCTCTCAGGACCACCTAAAAAAGCGGCTGGCGTACTCAACCATCAGTCAGGTGTCTTACATTGCCTTGGGCGCAGCGATCGTTGGACCGGTAGCGACAATCGGCGGACTAGTGCATTTGGTGCACCAGGGCATCATGAAGATTACTCTGTTTTTTGCGGCGGGCATCTATGATGAGGCCCTGGGTATACACAAAGTCAGTGAAATGAATGGCGTCGGCCGACTAATGCCGGGCACCACATTGGCATTCACGATCGCGGCATTGGGAATGATCGGTGTACCACCCGTGGCGGGCTTCGTCAGCAAATGGTATTTGGGGCTTGGCGCGATGCAGGTCGGACTGGGGCATTGGGTATTGCCCATTTTACTGATCAGCAGCGCATTGAATGCAGCCTATCTCTTGCCTATTCTCTACCGAGCCTGGTTCACGCCGCCCGACAGCACATTAATACCTGCGAAACATACAGGGCGCGCCGAAACGCGCTTAACCCTGCTGCTGCCACCTATCATAACCGCCGCATTGGCGCTGTTGTTTGGCTTACTGGCCGCCGCGCCGTTTAGTCCCCTGGAATGGGTGCAGTTGATCGCTGAGCGGGAGTACCGATTGTGAGCGGCTGGCTGCTAGTGATCGTCTGCCTCGCACCCATAGCCGGAGTACTATTTGCCTGGACACGTGCTGCTCCGGTTTTGGCACTATTAGCGGCGTTAATCTGCTTTGCTGTAGCCTTGACGGCGCCAATTGGCTCCATGCTCGAACTTGAATGGGTGCTCCTTGGGTCGCATTTGGCCCTGTTAGATACCGACCGCTGGTTTCTGGCGGCTGCTGGCCTGATTTGGTCGGCAGCGGGTTTCTATGCGGCTTTTAGCATTCGCGGAACCCTGCATGCAGGTCGGTTTTGGTTTTTCTTTTCGCTGGCAATGAGCGGTAATTTCATCCTGATTCTCGGTCAGGACCTGCTTACTTTCTACTTGGGTTTTACTGTGATGGGATTAGCTTCCTACGGGCTAATCGTACACAGTGGCAATAAGTCGGCGCTCTATGCCGGGCGCATCTATTTGATCATGACGCTGCTTGGCGAATTTGCATTGTTTGTAGGTTTCGTCGTGCTAACTGCGGGCGATGGCCAGACTAATAATCTTCCCGCGCAGTTACTCTTACTGGTTGCCTTCGGGATTAAGGCCGGTCTATTTGGAATGCACATGTGGTTGCCGTTGGCGCATCCCGCTGCGCCTGAGCCAGCCAGCGCGGTACTCAGTGGTGTCATGATCAAGGCAGCCCTGATTGGTTGGATGCGCTTTCTGCCATTTGGCGAAGAAACTATGCTGACAATTGGCACTGTCTTGCTGACGCTTGGGTTAGCTGGGACGGTATTTGCCACTTTTGTAGGTGTGATTCAGCGCGAAGCAAAGACTGTATTAGCGTATTCCAGTATCGCCAAAATGGGCCTAATGTCGGCGGCGCTCGGAATTGCCGCGTTAGAGCCATTGCACGCGCCAATCATTCTGCTGGCGGTTGCCATATTTGCGGTACACCATGGCGTGGTAAAAGCGGCTCTGTTCCTGTCTGTGGGTGTTGTGAAAACCACTCATAGAAAATGGATATGGGTGGCAGTGATTCCTGTTGTGGCCATGGTTGGGCTACCCTTTACGTCTGGAGCGTCCGCTAAAGCCGTTCTGAAAACCGCTTTGGAACCAGTGCAAAGTTCATGGCTTGTGATGTTGGAATGGGTATTGATGTTCGCCACTGTCGCAACGTTTCTGCTCATGGCCAGGTTTTTGGTATTACTCTATGGTCTCAGTGAAGTGACGCGCCCGTCGTGGAAGATGACAGTTATCCCCTGCGCGGTGCTTTGTATCGCCTCGTTCGTGCTGGTGCCTGTATTGGGCCTGGCTCCAATAAAAGTGATAGACGCAGGACTGCTATCGCTGGCAGCGATCGTGTCAATTTTAAGCTTCAAATTCTATCCGTCGTCGCTAAGAAGTATCGTGATACCAGCGGGAGACTTAATCGTACCGATTGATTCGCTGTTCAGGAAAATTGGAAGATCCAGGTGGCTTAAGATAAACGCAAGAGATGGACTGCAGATTAGCCGCTTCGATGGTATATCGATTAGGCCAATGCTTGCGTCGTTAGAGAAAACAATAGCGCAGCCCGGGGTATCGACTGCGCTTTGGTTTGGTGTATTCATTCTGATACTACTAAACTCTATTAGTCTGGCGAATCAATAACGTCGGCATTATCGATGATGAGATAGACGTAAATTGTCCCCAACAATCCCTGTTCTTCGAGAGCTGTGCTTCTGACTTTTGAGAAAAAAGGTGAGGGTCACAACATGAATCTTCACTCAAAGGCTTGACGCGAAATTGGGAAAACTCAGTTTACTCAACCCACTGGGTAACGCTCAAAATTCAGTTTGAGTTCGTTAAACTGCCCTCTGGATCTATTGGTTAGATCTCGATGCGCCGTTCAAAGACAAACTCGTTGGCAAGGTACGACACGTCATGCTCGGTTCCAGGATAAAGCGGGTAGGGAGCAGGCGATTGGATGAGACACCATCCCTGTTCCAGAGCGGCCAGCCCCGTGGGGTAGGGTGGCTCAGTCTCGGGTAGTTCGGGCCCTTGGCCACTTGTGCCATCGTGGAAGGCCCAGCCCACCGTCTGGGTGTCGAGCGCACCCTCTGCCAGCCAGAGATACAAAATTTGTTGTCGCATCGGCATCAGCGTTGCTCCTGCGCAAGACGTCCACGTCGTTCTATACGCGTATGGTAGTAGTCGACGTCGAAGCCAGGGTCGTTACTCAGATAGCGCCAGAGGCGCGCACGCTGCATCTGCTCGTAGCGGGCTTCATGTCCCGCTTGCCAGGGCTGCATAGTGCGAAAAATCTGGGCTACGCTGTCGTGCCGCATTATCGCGAAGGTGTGGTCGCTGGCGTCATTGTGAATTAGGTCGAAATCTTCCGTATCCCAGCGCTTTACCTGAGAGACCCTCGGGTTGAGCCGAATCTTGTACATCCAGCGATCGACATCACTTGGGTTGGGCTGGCCGGCATGCCAGAGACCATGATGAAAGACCATTAAGGTTCCGGCGACACCGCTGTATTGCTGTTCGCCCAGTAAATGTTGGTAGCGGCCAACCCCCTCGGCGCGGGTACGGCGTAGATGCGTCGCCGGTACGAAACGCGTGCCGCCGGCACCCGGTGCGACATCTTGTGGAAAGTAGAAAAGCTGGATGTCAAAGGTAGGGTCGGCGCTGTCGACAACGGCGTCCACGTGCAGGTGCTGGCGATACTCACTACCCGCTTGCAAGCGGTGCACAAAGTCGTGGTCGAAGAGTGGGTCGGGCCCTACCAGCGACTCGATAATGCCCTGCACCTGGCACAGATTCAGCAGTGAGCCTAGCAGCGAGGGTGCCAGATAGCACTGCGAGAGAGGCGTCAGGCTGGCGGGCTGCGGCGGTCCGCCAGCGTCTGCTGGCTGCCCAATGATCTGATTTATCTTGTTTGATTCGAGGAGCTGAAGCTCTTCGATAATGTGCTGATTAATCTCATCGGGGATCAGTGCGTCGAAGCGTAGAAAACCGTCTGCGACGAAGCGCGCCATCTCCTGCGTGGTGAGTTTATGATTCGTCGCTGGCATAGTGCATGACCTTTTGGCAGTAATTCAGCGCAGTACCTTAGCGCGTTCGCTAGCTAGGCTAGATTCAGGGGGCTCAAGTCAATAGCCTACTTGACCGGTATCAGGCGCATCGGCAGGTTGTCCTTTGGCTTGGGCATCGGAATATATTGCCAATCGGGATCATAGCCTGGTTGAAGTTGAATCTCATGCCCGGTGATGATGTGGTACATAAAAATACGAAAGACCATTTGTGCGAAATGCATGCCGATACATTTGTGTGCACCCCCCCCAAAAGGGTGAAACAGGAATGGGTGCTGCTTGTGTTCTCCTCGTTCGAAACGCTCGGGATCAAAACGCTGGGGCTGGGTCCACCAGCCTGGCATCACATGGTTGTAGGTAATCGCATTCATCAGTACGGTGTCGGCGGGAATTTCCACACCCGACAATTCACAGGGGTTAATGCTGCGGCGCGGAAACAGCGGCACCGATGAGTGCAGCCGCTGCGTTTCATTGAACACCAGGCCAAAAGAGGGCAGTGCGTCAAAATCTTCCTGACCGATAGTTTCCTTACCCAAGGCGCGAGCTTCCTCGCGCAGTCGCTGTTGCCACTGGGGATGGCGACCCAGCTCAAAGCAAGCATTAACCAGAGATGCTGTGGTGGTGTCCTGCGCAGCAAACAGCAGCAGGACAAAGTTCTCCGCGATGTCGGCATCTGAGAAATAACTCCCGTTGTCATCCAATTCTCGACAGAAGTGCGCGAGGATATCGTTGTCATTGTTACGGCGCTTGTCGACTATCAGCTCGCGGATAAATGCGCCAATGTATTTTTTGGCACGCAGGGCTCTGTGGAACTTGAAGCCAGGGAGGTTTACTTCAAAAATGAAATTGAATCCGTCGACGAAATCCTCGAACGCGGCGGTGAGTTTATCGCCCTCTTTACCCTGGCCGGTGACACCGGTGAAGGTTTGCGCTGCGATCTCTAGTAGCGTCGACTTCGCCTGCCCGACAAGCTGAAACTCTGGGGCACCCGATAGGGCTCGCTGCCTACGACTACAGATGGCATTGATATGCTGTGCGTAGCCATCCATGGTCGATTTCTTGAACGCGGTCTGCATCAGCCTGCGCTGTGAACGATGCGCTTCGAAATCCTTCATGATCAGGCTGCCACCGATGAGAGACTCAAAGTGGCCCAGGCCCTTGGCAGATGAAAAATTCTTCTCAACATCCAGGTGCAGTTGTTGCGCGTTCTCCGGCCCCAATGTGAGAACCATATGCGATGGACCCATGGCCAATTTTGAAATCGCGCCGTAGCGATGAAAGCGCTCATCGCAGAATTTCAGCGGATTGCTGCCAAAACTGAGGGCGTTGCCTAACAAAGGAAGGCCGTAGTCACCCGGTATGTGCCGTAAATCACGGTTATCCGGGCGTTCCAAATAGTGCATTGCCGTCATACAGCACTCCTGAAGCTGACCTTGCCGATGTCGGTAAAGTCAATCGGGAGACAGTGTACCCAATGGTATTGCCAAGTTAAAAGGGCGAAATGGATAGAATCGATCCTATGAAACCATAAAGGCCATGGTTCGGGCTGGGCGTCCCCCACTGGGCGTCCCCGGCTGATATCATTTCTTACGCGGTCTGGCTACGCTACCGCTGCAACTTTAGCCATCGCGGGATGCCAGACCAATCATCGAAGACCTTTTGTCTGAGTGAGGAATCACCGTCAGCCTGGAATTGATCCGACTGTAGTGCGCAAAAATCGGTACGCTGTACGAGCGAAAATTTAGGCGCAAGCACGGTGCTTATGGTGATACCTTTGGTAGATTCAAAGCGAGGCATAGCATAAATGTTACGAAATTCTTACGGTCTGGTAGGTGTGGTGCTTTTCAGTGTTCTGTTGGGTCCTGCGTTCGCGTGGTCTGAGGATGCGGAGAGCCCAGGCGTGTCGGCAAGAGAGATTTTGGAAGCACAGCAGAACGAAGAACTACTGGTGGCAGAAAAGGAGCAGTCTTCTTCATCCAGCACTGCCCATTCGACGCCCCTAAGCACCATGTTGGCGCTGCGTGAGGCCATGCGGATCAATGATTATGCAGAGGCGGGTGAATTTCTCGACAAGCGCTACCTCCCGGTGGAAATGGAGAAATACAGTGACGAACAGCTGTTGAAGGCATTGGCCTATGTTTGGAATCAACAGAATATCACCAACCTTGCAGAGATCAGCGATGACCCCCGCGGCGATCTCGACGACGGATTGCCCGATTACCGCGAGCAGATCGGGTCGGTGACCATCAGCACCGGCGAAACGCCTATTTACCTCCAGCGTGTGCCTGATGGGCAAGGCGGTACGGTATGGAAGCTATCGAACGCCACAGTGGCGAAAATCCCGCAAATGTGGGAAGAGTTGGGCTACAGCGCTCTGACCGCCTACTTAAGTCGGCTTTTGCCCAATTTTAGTGTCATGGGTGTAGATAACTGGCAGCTACTGGGGACCCTTCTGTTCTTTCTCATAGCCTGGCCGCTGGCCGTGTTGGCCAGTTATGTATTGATGCGGCTGGCCCTGCTGATACCCAATCACTTTCC
>JBLFXU010000053.1:0-11965 GCA_047609575.1 Bacteroidia bacterium
ACCGCCGATAGCGTGGTAGTGCGGGTGCGTGAGTTGATCGATGATCCCGATGTCGAGATTCTCTACGATGGTTGGGGTGAACTCCCGCCAGCGGCCAGTTACACCGACAGTGGTTTTACCGTGATTTCCGAGGCAATAACACAGGTATATCCCGATGCTGTGATAACGCCATCGCTGTTGACAGCGACCACGGATACGCGCCATTACATCAGCGTTGTTGACAACCTTTATCGCTTCCACGGCCTTTTGGTGGGGACAGGCCAGGCGTCTACCGTGCATGGTACCGGCGAGTATATCTCTATTGAGAGTTACCAGAACATGATTGAGGTGGAGAGGCATATGCTGCGCCTCGGGGCTCAGTAGAACAGTTGCCTATGGCTGGTCGAGTGCTGGGCAGGGTGCGCCGGCCAGACCATAGTGTTAGTCTTCAGGCAATGCCTCAATGCTGTCAGACCTGACCGGAGATATCGATGCGTAGCGCCTTTGGCCTGCTTCTATTAACGCTACTCTGCGCCTGTTCGTCACAACCTGCGGTTGTGACCTGCTCAGACCCTCGCCCGCAAGTTTGTACTATGGAGTACAACCCTACCTGTGGCATGAAGACAGATGGCAGTCAGGCGAAATACTCTTCACCGTGCAATGCCTGTGCGGATGACACGGTGACGGGTCATCTGCCTGGGGCCTGTCCCGAGTGAGCCTAACCAGCCGCATACTCATCGCTATGGTAGCGGGCATTTTGCTTGGGTCCTTATGCAATGTGCTGTTGAGCAGTGCAGGGGATGGCGGGCTGGTAAACCGCATTGTGGCCGAATTCCTGGTAGATGGCGTGTTTGATGTTGTCGGTCGAATCTTTATCGCCTCCTTGAAGTTACTCGTTGTGCCGTTGGTACTGGTCTCCTTGATATGCGGTTCCAGCTCTCTCGGGGACTCGGCCCGAATGGGCCCCATCGCGGGCAAAACTTTAATACTGTATATGGCAACAACGGCGATCGCCGTCGGCTTTGCCTTGCTGTTTGCTGTCATTGTAGGGCCTGGTGAGGGCGTGGAACTGGCGGGCGAAGTCAGTTTTCAGGCTGCAGTAGCACCGCCATTTACCGATGTGTTGGTGGATATCTTTCCCTCCAACCCTATCCGGGCGATGGCCGACGGCAAAATGTTGCAGATTATCGTGTTCGCTTTGTTATTTGGCTATGCCATCTCCCACGCGGGAGAGCCGGGCCAGCGTATCGCCAGTTTTTTCCGCGATATGGAATCGGTGGTGATGAAAATGGTCGAGGTGTTGATGCGTTTTGCACCCTACGGTGTGTTTGCGCTGCTCGCCAAACTCTTTGCCAATATGGGCATTGGTGCCATTGCCGACCTCGCGGCTTACTTCTTCACCGTACTGGGCGTGCTGTTATTTCACGCTTTGGTTGTGTACAGCCTCATGTTGCGCAGCCTCACGGGCTTGTCGCCGCTCATGTTGCTGTACAAGATGCGGCCAGTGTGGGCATTTGCCTTCAGCACGGCCTCCTCGGGAGCCACATTACCTGTGACATTGCGCACGGTGGAGCGCCGTCTTGGCGTGCATAATTCAGTGGCGGGTTTTACGGTGCCATTGGGTGCCACGATCAATATGGACGGCACTGCCATCATGCAGGGTGTGGCCACGGTATTCATAGCGCAGGTTTACGGCGTAGATTTGTCAATGAGCGCCTACATCACGGTCATTCTGACGGCCACGCTGGCCTCCATTGGCACGGCGGCGGTGCCGGGCGTGGGTCTGGTGACGTTGGCGCTGGTGCTGGAGCAGGCCGGTCTGCCGGTTGAAGGTATTGCCCTGATTATCGGGGTCGACCGTTTGTTGGATATGGTGCGCACTGCCGTCAACGTGACGGGTGACGCCACAGTGTCGCTGGTAGTCGCACACAGTGAAAAACAATTCGATCGGGACGTTTTCATTGACCCGCAAGCCGGCCTTGCCGATGCCCCAGAGGAGCCGGTCATCAGGCCAGTCACAAAGCCCGCCCTCTAAGCTTTCGCTGTTTTGTAACCCCTGCCAACTCAACCAAGGCCTGAAGCCAGTTATGACTATTGCGTGCACCATCGTCCCTGTCACACAGTATCAGCAAAACTGTTCGGTCATTAAGTGCGAAACCACGGGCAAAGGCGCAATCGTCGACCCGGGCGGCGACATCGAGCGTATCCTGGAAGCGGTAGAGAAGATGGATGTGGTCATAGAGAAAGTCATCCTGACCCACGCCCACATGGATCATTGCGCCGCATCCGATGTGCTGCGCCAGCAGTTGGAGATTCCCATTGAGGGGCCGCACCGTGGCGATGATTTTTGGTTGGAGGGTTTACCACAGGCCTGTGAGATGGCCGGTTTCCCCCATGCGGATGCTTTTGAACCAGACCGGTGGCTGGTGCAGGGCGATACCGTCACTGTCGGTGACGCGGAGCTGGCAGTTATCCATTGTCCTGGCCATACGCCGGGGCATATTGTGTTCCATTACGCCGCGCAGCAGGTTGCCTGGGTTGGCGACGTTATCTTCCAGGGTTCTATCGGTAGGACCGATTTCCCCGGTGGCAATCATGAAGAACTGATAGCCAGCATTCGTAACAAGTTATTTCCCCTGGGTGACGAAATTACCTTCATACCGGGTCACGGCCCCACCTCTACGTTTGGCAACGAACGCCAGACCAATCCTTTCGTAGCGGACTCCCGATATGGATGAGTCTCCGGGCGAGCGCGAAGCGCTATTGATACAGGAATACCACAACCAGACTGCCCGTATTGGCTGGCACGATCTGCAAACGTCCTACGCCAGGGGCACCGTCGTCCAGGTGGCCTCGACGCTGAACCTGGTGGATGTTGCCGTACAGTTGGGCATGGACAATACCAGCGCATTTCAGGGCTGGATCGATACCGGTGATGTGGCTGCGGTCACCGATGAGCAGGCGAAGGCCTGGTATAGCGCCAACGTGGAGTTCTGGGCGGTGGTCGCCGCTCCCTGGGTGCTGGTGCAGTTGGTCGAAGAAAGTACGGCAACCGAGTAAGACAGCCGAGTAGGACATAGCGGTTCAGCCGATAGCGGCCTATTGGATGACTTTTATCCAGTCTCCGGTGCGGGGCTCCCCTCTAGGGTAAAAGCCGTTCATCATGCGCAGCTGGGTTTCGGCATCCGGGATGCGCATAGTGGCGGCGATGCTCGCCATGTTGGCCCCTCTGGGTACCTGGATGTAGTGCACGATTCTACCATCGCCCTGTTTACGCTCCTTCGGGTGCGTAGGTCGAAAGCTCTCGATGCTCGCCAGTAATTTTGGGTCGCTGACAGCAAAGTCTTGTGCCTCGTGGTTGAGTCTCCAGACGAGCGCGAAGAACTGTTGTTACAGGAATACCACAATCAGACTGCCCGTATATATTGGCATGAGCTACAGATTTATTATGCACATGGTAGCGTGGTTATCGTGGAGTCTGGTCTGAATCTCGTTGATGTTGCCGTGCAGCTAGGGCTGGACAATGCTGAGGCTTTTGAGGATTGGGTTGCATGAGGGCAGGTGCAAGGGGTTAGTGATGGTCAGGCTCAGGTGTGGTTTGAATCGAATGAGGAGCATTGGGCTGTCGTTGCAGCACCCTGGGTGCTGGTGCAGCCACAGACACCATCTGGAGGAGACCGTGATAGTAATTAGGCTACCTTTCAAATAGTTACCGAGGGGGAAACGCGTTGACGATTCCCGATACGGCCATGTTGTAGTCTTCTTGGTCTCTTGCAGGATCATTTTTTATCCTGACCCCGGCAAGTCCGCGCCATACGGATAGTCCTGTTGTGGGGTCGATCATATCCAGAATGATTCTGCCCTGGGTGTAGTTGCGCGAGACAACCTCCATACCGCCATAGCAGCAATTGTAGGGACTACCCCAATAGCCATATCGAGAGCCATGGCCGAAGCCGAAGCTAGTCTGGTAGGAGCTTATATCCGTCTGGTGCTGAGTAACCAGGGCCCACGAGGCAAGGAGGTCTGCCGGTTTGGTGGCGTCGTTCACAGAATAGCCCTGATTTTGGAAACTGTCTGAAAGTATCTGATTGATCTGTCCACGCTGCATGTCGCTTAGTTGCAAGGGGTTGTCACCCAGAACGACTCCGGATTTATCATGATAGCCAATAGTTTTCACAGCAGCGAAGTCGAAGCTCGGATCGAATTCCAGAGCAGGCGGGCGCGGGCCGGTAGCGCAGGCGCTTAACAGGACAAGACCTGAAAGGACAAAGAAACTGCGTATCGTATTGTGCACTCTAAAACCCCTAGCATTTGCAACACTATTTAACATACCCATAATTAGTATATACGAATGGGAGATCATTTGGGATTGCCCGTATTTTGGACTTGTTGTGACCTTTGTTCCCCAGCAGGTTCAATCCTGCGACTTCGGCGCTTCGGCGCGCTTGTGGAGTATCATCGGAGAGGTTGATCTTTGGGGATGAAACTTTGGTGATGTACTTTCTTGTTGAGCGCAGAGAGAATGGCGCATTTGAATTGGCAAATGACAACTCGGTTGAACAGGGGAAGTATGGATCAGTTTGCAAAAGATACGGCTGTCGAAAAAGTTTCAGAGCATCACTACTGCGGTGAGCTGGTCGAGGGCTGGCGAGTTGGTGAAGTGCCAAACGGGGGTTATGTTATGGCGATTGCCGGGCGAGCCCTGCGCGATGCGCTACCCCACAATGACCCCCTTAGCGTTAACGCGTTTTATCTGGCGCCCACTCTGCTGGGTTCCATCGATCTGCATGTGGAGGTGCTGCGCACCGCTCGCAGCACCACTTTCGCCGAGGTGCGGATGTGCCAGGAAGGTGAGCTGAAAGTTAAAGTCACCGCGGCCTATACGGATCTGGATCGCCTCAAGGGAGAAACCTGGTCTAGTGTTGAACGTCCCCAGTGGGCGGCCTGGGATGATTGTGAACCGGCAGGTGATAAGGGTGTAGAGTTTCGCCAGCGAGCCGAGTTGCGTCTGGTCAATGGACGTGAAGTTTTCAGCGAACGTGTAACCAACGGTACGGGTGTTTTTGACGGTTGGGTAGCACACCGCGACGGCGCAGACCCTGACGTGATTTCACTACTGATGTTCGCCGATTCGTTTCCGCCGCCCGTGTTTACTGTGTTTGGCCCGGTGGGCTGGGTGCCTACGATTGAACTGACGGTGCAGGTGCGAGCGCATCCTGCCCCTGGACCTCTACAGGTGCGTCTGGCGACGCGCCATGCTACCAACGGCATTGTCGAGGAAGACGGGGAGTACTGGGACAGTGCCGGTAATCTGGTGATGATCAGCCGGCAGACTGCCAAATTCCGTCGCAGTTAAGCTAGGGTCTCGAGTAGTGCTAACAGGCCCTAGTAGGCCGCCACCCAACCGCCGGCGCGGCGAGTATCGGTGGCCCCATACAGCCAACCGTCGCGCAACATTATCGAATTGGTACGTCCGGAGGTGCGTTTTGCAACCGTCACCGGATGTCCCATCTCTCGCAGCAGCTTTATGGTATCTGCGCTGAATCCCTGTTCCAGGCCCAGCATGTCCGGCAGCCACTGGTGATGCAGTCTCGGTACGGCTGCCGCGGTGGCCATATTCATATCAAATTCCATAGCGTTGAGGATGGTCTGCAGTACCGTCGTGATAATCACACTGCCGCCGGGACTGCCAGTTGCCAGCCACGGCACGCCATCGCGCATAACCAGCGTAGGGCTCATGGAGGACAGGGGCCGTTTGCCGGGTTCGATTCTATTGGCTTCACCCTGGACCAGGCCGTAGGCGTTGGCAGTGCCGGGCTTGGCGGCAAAGTCGGCCATCTCGTTATTCAAAAGCATGCCGGTACCGGGCACGGCAATGTGTGAGCCAAAGCTGAAGTTCAGTGTGTAGGTGTTGCTGACGACGTTACCGAAGCGGTCCGCGACGCTGAAGTGTGTGGTGTCGCTGCTTTCGGGAATGAGTACCCGGCCAGGTGCAATCTCTTGGGAGGGTGTAGCGCGCAGTGGCTTGATCAGGGCGCGTTGACGAGCGGCATACTCTTTGTCGATCAGTTGCGTCACTGGCACGTTTGCGTAGTCCGGGTCGGCCAGGTATTCGCTGCGGTCCGCGTAGGCGAGTTTCATGGCCTCGGCCAGGTGATGTGCATAGGCTGCGGAATTGTGCCCCATGGCGGTCAGGTCGTAGCCCTCCAGAACATTGAGAATCTGTATGATGTGAATACCGCCGGAGGAGGGTGGGGGGGTAGAAACCACCTCGAAATCCCGGTAAGTCCCGCGTACGGGTGCCCGTTCAACAACGTTGTAATCGGCCAGATCAGTTGCAGTAATCAGGCCATTGCCTGCTTCCATTTCGGCGACGATCAGCTTTGCCACCTCACCGCCATAAAAACCATCGTTGCCCTTATTGGAGATTTCGCGCAGCGTCCACGCAAGGTCTGGCTGTTGCCAGTTCTTGCCGATTGGTAGGGGTGAGCCATCGCTCTCCAGGAACAATCGCGCGGCCTCGGCATTCTTGCGCAGCTGTGATGCCCTTGCACTGAACTCGTAGTGATGGCCAAAGGAAATAGGAAATCCTTTGCGTGCCAGGGCGATTGCTGGAGCCAGAACGTCGGCGCGATCCATGGTGCCGTAGTTCTCCAGTGCATATAGCAGGCCGGCCACTGTGCCGGGCACACCGGCCGACTGATGGCTGAAGTATTCCCGCTGCCGGTCTACGGCGCCCTTGTCATCAAGGAATAGATCGCGTCCCGCCGCGGCTGGTGCGCTCTCGCGATAATCTATCAGGGTTTCTTTGTTCTCCTGGGCCAGGTGTATGAGCATGAAGCCACCGCCGGCCAGGTTGCCGGCACGCGGGTAGGTAACGGCCAGGGCGAAACCGGTGGCGACAGCGGCATCTACCGCGTTGCCGCCCTGTTGCATAATTGTTAGGCCTACTTCCGCCGCGAGCTGTTCCGGGCCCACCACCATGCCGTTCTGGCCGGTGACTGGCAGAAAACGCTGACCAAGGTTGAGTATGGGCGAGCTGTCGCTGACAACCTCTGGTGCGGTGGTCGACTTGTGGGTGGCGGGTTGTCCCGTGCAGGCCACCAATAACGTCAGCGAGGCGGCGAGCAGGAACTGATGTGCAGGTTTCAAGGCGGTGCTCCAGAAAAAGGACAGCCGCAGACTTTAACCCTTTTGCTCAGCCGAGCATACTTGGACCTAACTTTCGCAGACGGAACGGGCGGTAGAAGATGTCGGTACTAGTAACAGAATTGAAGTTGCGTTGGCGCGCCATTTTCGAGGCTTTGGCCGGAGGCAGTGATGTGCCCCCCGCCATGCGCTTAAGGACGGAAGGTATGATGGAGGCCGCGGTACTGATAGACGCCGCGACTGCCCGGGAGCTTGTGCTCGCGATGGATGAAAGTTATCAACGGGCAGTTGGGCAGAGTTTCGCGCAGGATTTTGGTGATAACTGGAGCGATTTTTTCCCGTTTCCCCAAATACCGGCGATGGGCAAGCGCGCCCCGGTGTACCCCAGTACTTCAGACTGATTCTTTGGTATCTACTGTGGTTCGCGCCACATGAACCACACAGTCGGGCCGCCCGTGGCAAGGGCTTCTTCTGCTCGTATTTCGAAACCGTGCCGTTCATACAATGGCACATTGAGGATATTGGAACTTTCAAGAAAGGCCGGTATTCCCCGCTCATCACAAATCTGGGTGCCCTTCTTGATCAGGGCGGTTCCGATGCCCTGCCCCTGCTCAGAACTTCGGCAACCCAGAAACTGCAGGTAGTAATGCGGTTCGCGGGGCAAATGCTTGGTGTAGATACCGCTTTGTTGGCGCAGCCGCCACAGGGGGCGCAGGCCCTCGCGCATAAACAACTGGAAACCAAAGCCTAAAAGGCCCAGACGAGGAGGAATTTCAAAGCGTTCCTCGGGCGGCAGCCACAGCGCCGCGGCGCGGCCATCGCTATCAGTGTGGACTATACCCCGGGGTAGGTAGACGTCTCGCACCAGTAAGCGGAAGTAGGCGGGGTACAGCTCGGTCTGGGGAAAGACCCAGTTGAAAAGAGGATCTTGTGAGAAGCTATCGCTGAGCGTCTCGACTAATGTTTCGAGATCGTCCGTTTTGCCATCGCGTATGAGGGGCGTTGCCTCCATGCTGCGCTTTTTTGCCTCGCTCAGGTGTGGCATCTAGTATACTACTTTGAGCAAAACGTAATAGGGTTGCATATTGAGTTATGAAAAATTCCGGCGTGAGTATACCGCCGGTGGATTGTCGCGTGACATGTTGGATGCCTGCCCGCTGCGTCAGTTTGAAAACTGGCTGGAACAGGCGGTGCAGGCGAGCGTTGAGGACCCAACCGCCATGGTGGTTGCGACAGTCGACGAGCGCGGTTTGCCGTGGCAGCGGATTGTGCTGCTCAAGGGTTTGTCCGAAGGCGGCTTTGTCTTTTATACCAACCACGAAAGCAATAAGGCCAGGGATATTGCCAGTGCGCCGGTGGTGTCTTTGCTGTTTCCCTGGAATGAGCTAGACCGCCAGGTCATCGTGCGCGGTGCGGCAACGAAGATGACCATGGTTGAGTCCGCTACCTATTTCGCCACGCGGCCCCGGGAGAGCCAGATTGCCGCCTGGGCATCGCGCCAGTCTCGGCCTGTGTCTGCCCGCGCTGTGCTTGAGCACGAGGTAAAGGTGATGCGTGAGAAATTTGGTCGGGGGGAAATACCCGCGCCAGATTTTTGGGGTGGTTACCGTGTGGTACCCGAGCGCGTTGAATTTTGGCAGGGTGGCCGTCATCGTTTGCATGATCGTTTTTTGTATAGCCTTGATGCGCAGCAGGACTGGCAGATAGAACAGTTGCAGCCCTAGGTAGTGGCTCAGTTTGAAAAGAGTCAGGGTTCAAGCAGCACGAGAGCTAGCGTGTCACCGGGGACCAGGGACGCCTGCCGCGCCAAAAAGCGTACCTCCCTGTACAGGCTCGACTGGCGACGCACCCGATACCCGACAAGAGGGGCACGCTGTAAAGCGGGGCAGGCTCTCCTGTCGCCAGACGCCCCCGGTGACACGCTAGCTCTCGTACTCCTCAGTATCGGCGCCTGATTTGAAGCTGAGCCACTACCTGGTACTACTCACCACTACCCCGCCTTGCGCTGCGTGAAGTAGCGTGGCTCCGAATCAAGCCCGAGCAGCAGGCGGCGTATCATGTCCAGCCCGGCCGCCGCGACCATACTCTGAAACAGTTTGCGCTCTACCGGCCAGCACAGGCAGCGGGTTTGCAGCGCGCCACTCTGGCCCCACGCCAGCCACACGGTGCCGACGGGTTTTTCCTCGGAGCCGCCGCCCGGTCCGGCAATGCCGGAAACGGCAATGGCATAGTCAGCATTAGCGCGCGCCATAGCGCCTTCTGCCATCTCCTTTACCACCGCTTCACTGACAGCGCCGTGTTGTGCCAGTGTGGCCGACTTTACGCCCAGCACGGCTTCCTTGATGTCATCGGCGTAGGTGACAAAGCCCGCATGAAATCCGTCTGATGAACCTGCGATACTGGTGAGCATTGAGGCGATGAGTCCGCCGGTGCACGACTCTGCCGTGGTGATCGTGGCACCTTGGTCGCGCAGCAGTTCCAGCACCCGCTGCGCCAGCAGAGTATCGCCTTGGCCGATGATGTGATCGCCGAACAGCGCTTGTAGTCGCTTGAGGCACGCTTGCTGTGCCTGTCTAGCGGACTGTTGGTCGATGGTCAGCTTGATTTCCATCTGCGGCGCGCCAGCGCGAAAACCCAGTTCAACATTCTCCGGCCAGTCGGGACAGGCATCCGTTATGATCTGCTGGGCTGTGGACTCACCTAGCCCGAAGGTTTGTAAGCGGAGAATTTCTCTTTCCGCCGGGCGTTGCAGTCGGCCCGCCAGGTCCGCGACGATGTCATCCAGCATGGCGGCCAGCTCGCTGGGCACACCGGGGGTACAGATAATACGACAGTCATTTACGGTCATTTCAAAACCCACCGCGCTGCCGATGGGGTTGTCCACGATCAACGCGCCAGCTGGCAGCATGGCTTGTTTGCGGTTGGCGGCATTGAGCGCCAGGTTTCGTGCGGCGCACCAGCGTTCCAGGTGCGTGACGGCATCGGGGTGTTCCCGTAATTCAACACCAGCCACGGAGGCCAAAATCTGTGCTGTGAGGTCATCGATGGTGGGCCCCAGGCCGCCGTTCACGATAAGCAGGTCGGCGTCGGTGGTCATTGCTGCGATCTCGGCCTCTAATAACGGGACGTCATCGCCAACAGTGACCTTGCGATAAACACCAATGGCCAGTTCGCCCAGGCGCTGGGCGATCATGGCGGAATTGGAATCGACGGTGTCACCGCTCATGATTTCGTTGCCGGTTAGCAGCAGCTGTACTTTCAGTTTGGGATTGCTCATTTGTATCTCAGGGGTATAGGACAGTGTGCCAGCATAGCGCCAATGCTTTTACGAAGGCAAAGTGCTAAGGTTTCTTACCAGCAATGAGGGGGCTGTCAGGGGGGATAAGCTTGCCAGAACTCAATTTTTGTCCGGATTGCGGCGGGCCACTGATGCCGCATCGGGTCGCTGGGGAAGCGCGTAACCACTGTTACTGCCAGCGCTGCCAGGCGTCCCGTCATAACCATCCCATGATCGTTGTCACCAGCTTTGTCGCCTGCGGCGATCGCCTGCTATGGGTGCAGCGCAATCTTGAGCCACAGAAGGGCAAGTGGGCTATACCCGGTGGCTTTCTAGAGAACGGCGAGACGCTGGCCGAAGGGGCCGCGCGTGAATTGCGCGAAGAGGCAGGCATTGCTTTGGCGTCAGAGCAGTTACATCTTTATATGACCGGGACCATTACGTTTATCAACCAGATCTATGTTGGCTTTCGGGCAACGGTGAGTGAGCCGGTGTGTGATCCTGGCGTGGAATCTATGGATTGCGGCTTTTTCGCCAGGGCCGAGTGCCCCTGGGATGAGGTGGCTTATCCGCAGGTCAACGATTCGATCCTGCAGGCCTATGATGATCTGGACAGCGGCCTGTTTGATGTGTGGCAAGCGGAGATGACTGAAAACCACTATGAACTGCGGCCTGTTGCGCAAAAGCCAGCCTGAATGCAGTGTTGGCGGCTACCTCAAAAGCCACCGTGTGTCTCCAGGTAATCCAGTTCCTGCGGTGATGACTCCCTTCCAAGGATACTGTTGCGGTGTGGGAAGCGACCGAAACGGGCAATAACTTCCCGGTGTGCAACCGCATAGCGTCCGAAATCAGTAATCCATGAGTCGACGGTGCGCAATGCCAGTTCCTCGAACAAGGTGACGCACTGCTCCTGCAGCAGAAGATTCTCACTGTGTTCCAGCGGCAGATAAAGAAACACCTGGTGAATGGTGGGCAGCCCCACGTGCCGCTGCGCAGTGATAGTGGCCAGGGCGAGTTTGAGCGCCCTGGGGTCGGCATCGAAAGCCTGTGCACTGTCGCGATAGATGTTTCTACTGAACTGGTCGAGTAGCACAATGAGCGCTATCAGCCCAAGATCTGTGTCTGCCCAGTGGTCCAGGTCACCGGCTTTTGCCCTTTCGAATAAGCCGGTGTAGCGCTCGCGTAGAGTGGCATCCGTTGACTTGCTCTTGATAAACCACAAGCGCTGTTGTGCTGGCGCACACAGGCCGTTTGCATCCAGTTCGCCGAACCAGAAGTTGTGAATATCCAGAATGTCGTCCTGCATGGGCATTGTCTCCGGTTGTTTGTGGATGTGGTATTGTGCGGCTCCCGGACGAGGGCGCGTTAAAAAAAGTTAGCATGCCACGGCGCGATTGTGTCCCCCCGTTTTGTTAGTGCAGATTGGCTTTTTCCCCTGTTCACGGAAGAGAAAACCCCGATGACCCCAAAGCAAATATCTCCAAAGCAGAAGGCTTCCAATATTAACCTGCCACGTATTCTGCGAGTTGGCGGCGGTGCCAGTGGGGAGTTGGCGGCGAC
>JBLFXU010000054.1:0-11856 GCA_047609575.1 Bacteroidia bacterium
AAAGAACACCGAAGGGCTCGTGACCAACCAGGGCTTCGCCAGTCAAGATGGCATGACCCAAGCCTTTCATCTCGCGCTGCCGCACCATGGTAAAGACACCCTTGTCCAACACGCTGCGTATGCTATTGAGATATGCCTCCTTACCGCTGCCTGATATCTGGTGCTCCAACTCGTAGCTGATATCAAAATGGTCGGCGATTGCGCGTTTACCGCGCCCCGTCACCATAGCGCAGGTTGTCATACCCGCTGCAATAGCTTCCTCAACACCGTATTGCACCAGTGGCTTGTTGACCACGGGCAACATTTCCTTCGGCATACTTTTTGTTGCCGGTAGAAAGCGGGTGCCATAACCGGCCACGGGAAACATACATTTTGTAATCAAAGGCTGAGATCCCATTTTACTTGCTCCGACCGTAGACATCTTCAAAACGCACGATGTCATCTTCTCCAAGATAGGTCCCGGACTGGACTTCTATTAACTCCAGTGGAATTTGCCCTGGATTGGCGAGTCGATGTTTGTGCCCCAGCGGAATGTAGGTCGACTCGTCCTCGGCCATCATGAAAACTTTATCTTCACAGGTGACCTCCGCAGTGCCAGCCACCACAATCCAGTGTTCCGCCCGGTGATGATGCATCTGTAGAGATAAAGTCTGGCCCGGATTAACAACGATACGCTTAACCTGAAAACGGTCTGCCATAAACAGAGATTCATACGAACCCCAGGGACGATAAACGCGTTGATGCAGAGAAGCTTCCGGCCTATCCTGAGACTTTAGTGCGTTGACTATATTCTTTACGTCCTGGACTTTATCCCGATCGGCAACCAACACCGCATCGGCAGTCTCCACGATGACGAGATTTTCCACGCCGGTAGCAGCTATAAGTCTAGACTCACTGCGCAGATAGCTGCCGCTTACGTTATCGAGGATGACATCTCCGGAACAAACATTGCCCTGTTTGTCCTGTTCGGCCACCTCCCAGAGTGCCGACCAGGCGCCAACATCACTCCAGCCACAGTCCAACGACACCACTGCTCCCGCACTGGTTTTTTCCATCACAGCATAATCAATGCTATCCGACTGACATTGCGCAAAAATCTTCGCGTCAGGACGGACAAAATCCATATCCGATGTAGCGCCTTGCATGGCCTCGCGACAAGATGTCAGCATTTCGGGTGCCGTGCGACCCAGCTCTTCGAGGTAGGTAGACGCTCGCAGCAGAAACATGCCGCTATTCCACAAATAGCCGCCATCGTTCAGGTAAGACTGCGCGGTGTCGGCGTCAGGTTTCTCGACAAATCGCTCGAGATCAAAGATCCCGGCGTCAACCTCCTGACCACACTTAATATAGCCATAGCCAGTTTCCGGCGCGGTAGGCACAACCCCAAAGGTCATCAACCTGCCTTGCTGGGCTAGCGGCTGCGCCTTGCTAACTGCATTGACGAAGGCGTCAACATTCTTGATAAGGTGGTCCGCGGGAAGTACGAGTAAGACAGCTTCGGGGTCCTGCTCAATAATACTCAATGCAGCCAGTGCGACAGCCGGGGCCGTATTACGCCCTTCTGGCTCCAGTATCAAAGACCCTGGCTCGAGGTTCAACTGACGCAGTTGCTCCGCCACCATAAAACGGTGTTCTTCATTGCACACCACCACGGGCGCTGCCGCCTGCAGTCCGAATGTGCGCTGCAGTGTTTCCTGCAGCATACTGAGTTCGCCGGCCAGCGGCTGAAACTGTTTTGGAAACGCTTCCCTGGAAACCGGCCACAATCTGCTTCCGACGCCGCCGGAGAGTAGTACGGGTGTTAACATTTGAACCCTCTTTCACCTGACACTGCACTGTAATTATTTGACGCTACACGTTCGCCCACCTGCCGAAGCAAAAGGCATTTCATGGTAGCCGAAGGCGGTATTGTTGGCTAGCAATCCTAGCGTGACGTGCGTCACTAGTTGGCGCTATTTCCCAACGAAAACAAAGGTTTCGGGGGGAAATGGCGCATTTGGACTCTGCCATATCCCGTCGGGGGCGGCGCTAGAAAACCAGAGGCGACCCACTGAACGCAATTACCCGCCATTTATTGCGCACTGGACTTGCCTGCTCCAGCCATTAGAATAGGCGCGCGCCCTGCCCAAGGCTTTCTATATCGGCTAAAATGCCAGAGTGATGCCATAGCAGAGCCCGACAATATCACTGCACGGACATGCCTATGACCCCCAAGAACGCCTACTCCAAGGAAGATCTTATCGCTTGCGGCAAGGGCGAATTATTCGGCCCAGGCAACGCCCAACTGCCCACCGACAACATGCTCATGCTGGATCGCATCACCCAGATAAATTCCGAGGGTGGTGCCAAAGGCAAGGGCGAGATCATAGCCGAATTGGATATCAATCCTGACCTGTGGTTTTTCGAGTGCCATTTCCCCGGCGACCCGGTAATGCCCGGCTGCCTGGGACTGGATGCCATGTGGCAATTAGTCGGGTTCTTTCTCGGCTGGCGCGGTAATCCAGGGCGCGGTCGAGCTCTGGGCTGTGGCGAAGTAAAATTCAGCGGTCAAATTTTGCCCAGCGCCAGCAAGGTAGTCTATAACATAACCATGAAGCGAGTGATTGAGCGCAAACTGGTCATGGGCATCGCCGATGGCAGTATCTGCGTTGACGGCAAAGAAATTTATGTGGCCAAAGACTTGAGGGTCGGCCTGTTCACTTCAACAGAGACTTTTTAAAGCGATGAGCAGACGGGTAGTCATAACAGGTCTTGGGGTCGTCTCATGTCTGGGCAACGATGCCGAGTCAGTGGCGCAATCACTGTATGAAGGACAATCGGGCATCGAGCTCCATCAGGAGCAGGTTGATATCGGCATGCGTTCCCATGTGGCAGGCGTTCCCCATATCGACGTTGCTGAACACATAGACCGCAAACAATTACGTTTCATGGGTGATGCAGCAGCATTTACCTATATTTCCATGCAACAGGCCATCGAGGATGCCGGCTTAACTGAAGCCCAGGTGTCCAATGAACGGACCGGCATCATTGCAGGCTCAGGAGGGGCTTCGTCGGCAAAGCAGACCGAGGCGACAGATATCATGCGTGAGAAGGGTCTGCGCCGGATTGGTCCCTATCGCGTAACGCAAACCATGGGGAGTACGGTCTCCGCTTGCCTGGCAACGCCATTCAAGATCAAGGGCGTGAATTACTCCATATCGTCAGCCTGCTCAACCAGTGCGCACTGCATTGGCAATGCCATGGAGCAGATTCAACTGGGCAAACAGGACATGGTTTTCGCCGGCGGCGGCGAAGAGCTGCACTGGTCCATGAGTTGTCTGTTTGATGCAATGGGAGCACTTTCAACAAAGTACAACGAGACGCCGGAAAAGGCCTCACGTGCATACGATGCCAACCGGGACGGCTTTGTCATCGCTGGCGGTGGCGGCATGCTGGTAGTAGAAGAGCTGGAACACGCCCTGGCGCGGGGAGCGAAAATCTACGCCGAACTGGTTGGCTATGGCGCCACCTCAGACGGCTACGATATGGTCTCCCCGTCAGGCGAAGGCGCAGTGCGTTGTATGGGCCAGGCGCTAGCCACAGTGGACGGAGCCATCGACTATATCAACGCACACGGCACTAGCACTCCGGCAGGCGACATCCAGGAACTAAAAGCGGTCAGGACAGCTTTTGAACACCGTGGGGCTGCACCCATCATCGGTTCCACCAAGTCGCTGTCAGGGCACTCCCTGGGCGCGGCTGGAGTACAGGAAGCGATCTACGCGCTACTCATGCAACAGCGTGGCTTTATCGCGGCGTCAGCCAATATTGAGGAACTCGATCCGGAGGCGGCAGGCGTGCCTATCGCGCTGACTCGCCAGGACGATGTTGATCTTGTCAGGGTGATGTCTAACAGCTTCGGCTTTGGCGGCACTAACGCCTCACTGGTATTCCAGAAGTTCACGGGCTGACCCGACGGTCAGCCGATCAGTGTATCCAGCAGTAGGACCTCTAACCACTGCCCTTCCTGCACCACTGTTCCTGGTGGTATGACTGCCAGGGCATTGCTATGACTGACCGAACTTAGCACGCCCGAACTCTGGTTGGGGAAACGTTGTGCCAGCAAACCCTCACTGGATTCGACCAGCGTCACGCGCAAATACTCCTGCCGCTTTCCCGGCCTGCTAAGCGCGAACCCCGCCCTGGCCTGCAAACTGGGCAGCGCCGGCTCGCTCACACCCTGTAATTGCAGTAGGAAAGGCCTGGCGATGAGGCAGAACGTCACAAAGACCGAGGTTGGATTTCCCGGTAAACCAATGAAAGGCGTGCTGCCTATACGCCCAAAAGCCAGCGGTTTACCTGGCTTGATCGCCAGCTTCCACAGTGCTAACTCCCCCAAATTCTGCACCTGTTCTTTAACGTGGTCCTCTTCGCCGACAGACACACCGCCGGTGGTGATGACACAATCTGCCTTGCCTGCGGCGGATTCAAGGGCCGCGGCAGTGGCCTCGGGGGAATCCTCTACGATTCCACAATCGACAAACTCAAAACCCAGCGAGCGAATCAGCCCGCCCAGCGTATACCGATTGGAATTAAAGATACTGCCAGGCGGCGCCGCGCCCGTGCCCGGTTCAACCAGCTCATCACCTGTAGAGAGCACAGCAACCTGCAGCGGGCGGTAAACCGGTATTTCGGCCAGACCGAGTGATGCGAGTAGACCCAGATCCTGGGGACGCAAACGCCTACCCTGATAAAGTGCCGTCTCACCAATATTAATATCCTGTCCCCGAGGGCGGATATTGTCTCCAACCGATACACCGCCTCCAACAGTGACCTCGCCATCGGACGCCACACAATCTTCCTGCATCACCACGCAGTCGGCCTCAGCAGGCACCGGTGCACCGGTAAAAATGCGCGCCGCGCTTCCTGGGGCCAATGGTGAGCCAACTGCCCCGGCCGGGATTCGCTGACTGACGGGCAAAGACTGCCCAGCATCGGCAACGCGCAGGGCATAGCCGTCCATCGCGCTGTTATCCTGAGGCGGCACTGCGATGGTAGATACAATGTCTTCGGCCAAAGTTAAGCCCAAGGCGTCGAGCAGCGCCACGCTGACAATGCCAGCTGTTGCCTGCGCCGAGCCAAGAATACGCGACAGCGCCTCCTGTACCGGCAACAATGGGCTCAAGAGTGCTGGACCCTGACATTTAGCACGCCTACGAAATTACAGGGGCGATGAGTGCTGTCTAGCTGTTCGCGGAGGATGCCGTTCCATGCGGTTTTGCACGCTCCTGTAGACCCGGGCATACAAAAAATCACCGTGTCGTTTACCAGGCCTGCCAGGGCCCTGGACTGCACAGTAGATGACCCGATTTCCTCAAGGGAGAGCGCCCGAAATACCTCGCCGAAACCGTCTATATCCTTATCAAACAATGGACGCACGGCTTCAGGTGTCGAATCCCTGCCGGAAAAGCCCGTCCCGCCTGTCACTAACACTGCATTGACCCCGCCATCGGCAATCCACGCAGATAGAATGGCGCGAATCTGGTAGATGTCATCTACGACGATGGCCTTATCCGCCAGTGTGTGACCCGCGGCCGCTAAGACCCGGGCGAGGTATTGCCCGGAAGTATCATCTTGCTCCGTGCGTGTATCAGACACCGTAAGAACGGCAACACGCAGTCCCTGCGGCAGGTCGTCGGTTGCCTTACCCATGAGTGCTATCTCCATCTTGCTGTTGTTCGTAGTACTGCTTCACCAGATCGCCGATCGCGCTGCGCCAGGCGACCTGCCTGACACCAAAGGTATTGCGAATCCTGTTGCACTCCAGAGAACGATTGAGCGGCGCTAGAGCATCTGCTTCTCGCTCCAGCTGCACCGCTGAAGAACTGAAATCAAAAAACTGGGATGCCGCTGCAAGTAATGCTTCGGCAAATTCGAAATAGGTGGCGGTATCAGCACTACCATAGTGGTAGACGCCCCAGGGCTCGATGCCGGTACCAAGCTGATCAAGCATCGCAAGAACGACGCGAGCTCCATCGTCCGCCGCTACCGGGCAACCCCGCAAGTTGTTGTCGAGGATCAAACTATCCCCATCTCGCAGCGCACCGAGCATCTGCGTAATAATATTGGTTCCCGCATAGGAAAAGACCGGTCCCAGGCGCAGAATTAGATTCCGCTCACAGGCCTCCGCAACGGACTGCTCCGCCTGGACCAGCAATAGACCAACCGCCTCTTCGCTATCAGGCACGTCCTCTTCGTGATAAGGACGGTCCAGACGGCCCGAGAAGACCCTGGAACTGGACACGAGCAGGTAGCCTGCATTGGTGCGTCGACAGGATTTCGCCAACCAGTGACAGCGCTTCAGGTCGAGTTCCTGAATCTGGATACCGCCGTCTCCAGCAGCCTCAATGCGCGCATCAACCAGCACATCACATTTGGCACGGACGACAACTTTCTTGGCCTGGCGCTCGCTTTTCCAACGGCATGCAGAGCTGGTCAGGGTGACAAATTCATGCCGACCCAAGGGCGCAGCGCGCTCCAGCACGGCGCTGCCCAGGGGAGTATCAGATCCAAGAATAAGTACGCGCACGGCGATCGGGTCACCGACTAGTTATCGCTAAAATTATAGGGATGCTCAAAAAACCCTAGAACGGGATATCATCATCAAACTGCTCGAAATTGGCCGGCGCAGGTGCAGCGCCATCAGCGCTCTGTGCCGCCATAGGCTTTGGTGCCGCCTGACTGGGCGCGCTTGAGGGGGCAAAGTCATCGCCCTGGCCAGTGCCTCGGCTATCGAGCATCTGCATTTCGTTGGCAACAACTTCAGTGGTGTAGCGATCATTGCCGCTCTTATCCTGCCATTTGCGGGTTTGTAGCCTGCCTTCGACGAACACCTTGGAGCCCTTCTTCAGATATTCTCCTGCGATCTGGCCCAGTCGATAGGCTCCGCGGTCACGAAACACGACGCGATGCCATTCGGTGCGCTCTTTCTGCTCACCGCTCTGCTTGTCACGCCAGCTTTCACTAGTGGCAATGCTGGCATTGGTGATGGCACCACCGTCAGGGAAAAACTTGGTCTCAGGGTCATTACCCAGATTGCCAATAATTATGACTTTGTTAACACCCCTTGCGGCCATAGGTCTTCCTCGTTTATCTACTAATATCGGTATGCAATTTGACATGAGACTATAGCAACCCGCCGGAGCAAATGCGACAGCATGAGTGACCAGAAGGCGCGAGATGGGCGATATCGATGAGACAATCTGCCCGCTCGCGCTGGCACCGTAAGTAACAGAGGTTCCGGCAGCGCGTTATTCCTCAAACTCTTCTTCTAACTCTTCCTCCACGGCTGCCACAAGACTGGCGTAATGGGCCCTGGCTTGCGCCAGACGTTGCTCGTCCGGCTCCAGGTTCTGCAAGTCACGTGTGAATTCCTGTGCAAAACGCAACCAGCAAGCGAGCTCGAGCCAGCAGGATCTCCATCACGTGTCTCCCGGAGCCGGGAAACTATCAGCCGTCGGAATTACTGGCAGAATCCACCGGTGCAGCCGCAGCAGGAGATACCGGGCCCCGCATGAACATGAGAATGAACCAGGCCGCCACCATGCAGGTACAGACCCCCAACAAGGCCATGGAGTCCCAATACTGCAGAATCAAGCCTCCGGTCGCACCGCCGAAGAATGCCCCCAGGAACTGGCAGGTGGAGAACACACCCATAGCCGTGCCCTTGCCGCCCTCGAATACAAGTTTGCTCACCAATGAAGGCAGCGTGGCTTCAAGGTAGTTAAAGCCAACAAAAAACAACCACAGCCCAAGATAGATACCCCAGTCATCCCCGGCATACCCAAGCAGCGCCAGAGCAACCAGTAATAGCGCAATACCCAGCAGGAAAGCCACCCGCAATCGCCCCCCCCGCTCTGCCAATGTCATCAATGGCACCATGCCGACAATGGACAGCACCAACGCCGGCAGATAAATTTTCCAGTGCTGGTCCCTGGCCACACCGGCGACATCTTCCAGCAAGCTGGGCACCAGCAGAAAACAGGCCATCAATATAAAGTGCAGGACAAAGACACCGAAATTCAATCGCCCTAAGCTCCCATCGGTCAGAGCGCGCCGCACCATCCCCGGGCGCGTACCCACATCATCATGACGAACGCCTTGCAAGGCCGGTGTTGGCACACTGATTAGCACGATGGCGATGCCCGCCATTGCCAGACACGCAGTCAACCAAAAAACCGCAGCCAGGCCACCGAAAGAGGCCACAACGGGCCCGACTACCAATGCCACGGCAAAGGAGAGACCAATGCTGATACCCACCAGTGCCATTGCTTTAGTGCGCTGCTCTTCCCTGGTCAGGTCAGCAACCAGCGCCATGACCGTACTGGCAATGGCACCCGTGCCCTGCAACGTTCGACCAAGAATAATGCCAGTAATAGAGTCGGACATGGCAGCAATGACGCTACCAAACGCAAACATCAACAAACCGCCAACAATGACAGGCTTACGGCCGATCTGGTCCGAAAGCCAGCCCAAAGGGATTTGCAGGAGAGCCTGAGTGAGACCGTACATACCGAGTGCCAGCCCGACCAATAGAGGCGTGGCGCCCGGCAAATCGCCGACATACAGAGCGATGAGCGGCAACACCATAAACAGGCCCAGCATGCGAAAGGCATAGAGCAAGGCCAGGGAACCAACGGTGCGCCGTTCCTGCGCTGACATGGGTTGCTGCGTGATCATTTTGCTGCCGGATGGGAAAAATAAGCGGCACATAGTACCAGCTTCATCATATCCGGGATAATCGGACACCTTAATCCGTGTTTTAAGTACAGCAAGGTTT
The DNA here is from genome assembly GCA_047609575.1 of Bacteroidia bacterium. GTDB lineage: Bacteria > Pseudomonadota > Gammaproteobacteria > Pseudomonadales > Halieaceae > Marimicrobium. Next base: position 8,819 of record JBLFXU010000054.1, read on the forward strand.
TGCCACGCCCGGTGCAGCCGTCATATACTGTCCTGTTTCGGCTCTGACGCTGTATCTGAGGCTCTATGGACACGATTGAAGTGCGCGGTGCGCGCACGCACAACCTGAAAAATATCGATCTGGATATTCCCCGCGACAAACTGATAGTCATTACTGGACTGTCCGGTTCGGGGAAATCGTCACTGGCCTTCGATACCCTCTATGCGGAGGGACAGCGGCGCTATGTAGAGTCCTTATCCACCTATGCTCGCCAGTTTCTCTCTTTGATGGAGAAACCCGATGTCGATCACATAGAGGGCTTATCGCCGGCTATCTCCATCGAACAAAAGTCCACGTCGCACAATCCCCGCTCTACGGTTGGCACGATTACTGAAATCTATGACTACCTGCGACTGCTATTTGCCCGAGTAGGCGAACCCCGCTGCCCGGATCATGGCCTGAACCTCCAGGCCCAGACCGTGAGCCAAATGGTCGATACAGTCATGGCACTGCCAGAAGGCTCCAAGCTGATGCTGCTGGCACCGGTGGTGCGAGAGCGCAAAGGTGAACACCTGCATGTATTTGAAGAACTGCGCGCCAACGGTTTCGTTCGCGCACGGATAGACGGCATCGTTACCGATCTTGACGACACACCGGATCTGGACAAGAAAAAGAAGCATCGCATTGAAGTGGTGGTTGACCGTTTCAAAGTGCGCTCAGATCTTGCGCTGCGGCTTGCGGAAAGCTTTGAAACAGCCTTGAACCTCACTGATGGACTCGCCTCCATCTGCCACATGGACGGTGATGAATCTGAATCCAGCTTCTCCGCAAGATTTGCCTGCCCACAATGTGGACACAGTATTGACGAGCTGGAACCAAAACTATTTTCGTTCAATAACCCGGCAGGGGCCTGCAGCGGCTGTGACGGACTGGGGGTGAAACAGTATTTTGATGAGGACCGCCTGGTACTCTTTCCAGAAGCCAGCTTGGCGGAAGGTGCCATCCGCGGCTGGGACCGCCGGAATGTATACTACTTTCATATGTTGACCTCGCTCGCCGAGCACTACGGTTTCGATATAGACACGCCTTACGAAAAACTGAGCAAGAAACATCGGCAGGTGATTCTCACCGGCAGCGGCAAACAGGAAATTGCATTTTCCTACGTCAACGATCGTGGTGATGTCTTTAAGCGCACTCATCCGTTTGAAGGCATCATCCCGAATATGGAACGACGCTACCGGGATACAGATTCCCAGGGTGTGCGCGAGGAATTGGCGAAGTTTCTCGCCACGCAGCCCTGCCCCGATTGCGAAGGCACGCGCCTGCGGCGCGATGCAAGGAACGTATTTGTTAACGATCTTACCCTGCCAGAAATAACAGCAATGCCGGTAGGCGACTCGGAACGTTACTTCGGCCAGCTAAAACTCGAAGGTCGCAAGGGCGAGATCGCAGACAAAATCCTCAAGGAACTACGGGCGCGCTACCGCTTTCTGGTGGACGTTGGGCTGAACTACCTGACCCTTAACCGCAGTGCAGAAACACTCTCAGGCGGTGAAGCGCAGCGTATACGACTGGCTTCACAGATAGGCGCCGGACTTGTCGGCGTTATGTACATTCTCGATGAGCCGTCAATCGGCTTGCACCAGCGCGACAATGCGCGCCTGTTGACTACCCTCACCCATTTACGTGATCTGGGCAATACCGTATTGGTAGTTGAGCACGATGAAGAGGCTATCCGCCAGGCTGACTATATTATTGATATCGGGCCGGGCGCCGGTGTGCACGGCGGCGAAGTCGTCGCGTCAGGTAGCCTAAAACAGATCACTTCATGCAAGGAATCACTAACCGGTGACTATCTGTCGGGAAAGCGTGCGATCGCAATACCGAGCGTGCGTACTCCGCGAGATCCGAAAAAGTTGCTGGTGCTAGAGGGCGCCAGCGGCAACAACCTGCAACAGGTCACGCTGGAAATACCCCTGGGGCTGCTGACCTGCGTCACCGGAGTGTCCGGCTCGGGTAAATCCACTTTAATCAACGGCACACTCTATCCACTCGCAGCAACTGAGCTCAATGGCGCAACAACGCTTTCACCGGAACCTCATGACTCCATTTCTGGAATGGACCAGATCGACAAGTGCATTGATATCGATCAGAGCCCTATTGGTCGCACACCGCGCTCAAATCCCGCTACCTACACTGGCATCTTTACTCCCGTGCGCGAATTGTTCGCCGGCACACAGGAAGCAAGGTCGCGCGGCTACAAGCCGGGGCGATTCAGCTTTAACGTAAAAGGCGGACGCTGCGAAGCTTGCCAGGGTGACGGAGTCACCAAAGTAGAGATGCACTTTTTGCCAGACATCTATGTGCCCTGCGATATTTGTAAAGGTATGCGCTACAACCGGGAAACGCTGGAAGTGCGCTACAAAGGCCGGAACATCCATGAAGTCCTGGATATGACGGTGGAGGATGCCTTGGAGTTCTTCGAGCCGGTGCCAGCAATAGCTCGCAAACTGCAAACCCTAATGGATGTTGGACTATCCTATATTCGATTGGGCCAGGCCGCGACCACCCTGTCCGGCGGTGAAGCACAGCGTGTAAAACTGTCGAAGGAATTGTCCAAGCGTGATACCGGGAAAACGCTGTATATACTCGACGAGCCTACTACCGGCCTCCACTTCGAAGACATCAAGCAATTGCTGGAAGTTCTGCACCGCCTGCGCGATCACGGGAATACCGTTGTGATTATCGAACACAACCTCGATGTAGTAAAAACTGCTGACTGGGTTATCGATCTAGGCCCTGAGGGCGGCAGCGGCGGAGGCTGCATTATCGCAACTGGTACACCAGAAGATGTCGCCACGACCAAGGGGTCTTACACTGGCGAGTTTCTCGGTCCTCTTCTGAAGAAGAAAAGGAAACGCAAGGCGGCCTGAGCACTGTTGGCTAAACCGGATCGACAGATGACTGCCTTATGACCTCTTGCTAGGGATGCCCAGTACGTTAACTGCGCATCGTGCTGAATCCAGCATTAGCCTGGGTGGCGCATCCCACCCACCGTA
>JBLFXU010000055.1:0-11729 GCA_047609575.1 Bacteroidia bacterium
AATGTGCAGGGCGCGGCCGTTCCGACCAGCGTGTCACCGTCGTATAACTCGACATTGCCAGCGTCGAGATGGCGCACTTCCATAACAGTATCCAACGGTGGCGGCACATGCAGTCGTACCCGCGCTGGCCCCTCGACATAAGCTGCCAGCACACCACAACTGTAACCGCCATTACCGGATGCTGGAGGACCGTTATAACGAGCGGGTATCAATAGTTGTGCTGTCATTGATCTGCCTTCATCGGTCGATGTGCAAAATAATGCGTACAAAAAAACACTCTACCGTGAGGCAAAGCGGGATATCAGCAAGAGGACTCTATACTACAGGAGGGTTGCTGTCAGTCCCGCGGAAGCGGGACTGACAGGACGATATGCTAGCAACGCTAACGGGATAAGACCTGAACTTCGCATCAAGGAAAGCGAACGCCAGCAAATGTGCCCACCTGCACATCCTCGTACTCACTGGTAAGCCGTGCAACGTTCAACCGCGCCCAATCGTCCAGAAAATCCATTCTTGCGCCCAGCCCAATGCCTCTGCGCTCGATGTCACTTGTCTCTATGGGGGTTTGCACTTAGCATCAGTACTCTCAGCCCCACCCAATCCCACATGGCCCCGCCTCGCAGTAGCACTCCGGCCGGGCGAGACGTAGATGACAGGTAAACACCATGCGTTGGATAAAAAGAATCCTGATCACAATTGCCGCCCTGATCCTGCTGGGCACTGCCGTCCTCTTTCTCACGGGCAACGGCCCCCTGGTAAAGCTCGTATGGGACTTTAACTTCGCCGCGCCCGACATGCCCTTTAATCCGGCAGACGCGGTGGCTGCACCAGATTACAGCGCAGGCAAAAACTGGGGGGCATTGGCCTACAGGCCTGACCTGGCAGACATCGTACCGCAGGGCATGAGCCCTGAAGTGATGCAGGGCAACGCGCCGGTGGATGTGTTTTATATCCATCCGACCGGGTTTCTCAAAGGCTCAAGCTGGACCTCTTCAATGGACCCCAACACCTCTACCGAAGAGAACACCCAATGGATGATCGCCAACCAAGCCAGTGCCTTTAACGGCTGCTGCAATGTCTACGCACCGCGCTACCGGCAGGCCACTATCTTTACCTATTTCTCGGTCGATGAAGCCAAGCGAGACGAGATACTGGGCTTTGCCTATCAAGACGTGGAACGCGCTTTCGATTACTTTCTGGAACACTATAATCGAGGCAGACCCTTTATTTTGGCTAGCCACAGCCAAGGCACCCACCACAGCATTGCGCTACTAGAGAAGAAAATTAATGGCACAGAACTGGCCGAGCGCATGGTTGCGGCCTATATCATCGGGGGCGGCCTAAAGAAGGAGGACTTTGCCAGCCTGCAGGATATCGCGCTGTGCGACAGCCCCACGCAACTCAACTGCGCCATACACTGGGATACGTTTAGCATGGCAGGCGTTGATGACGCAGAAGAAACAGGCCAGGCGTGCACCAATCCACTCACGTGGAGGCTAGATGGCCCGCTGGCGCCAAAATCCGCACACCTGGGCGCAGTGCCCAGCGCCGGTGAATACCATCTGGAACTCAGTGGTGACGATGCGGCGCGCGGTATCAGCTTTGATAGGATGGGCGCACCCATTCCCAACTACGTTGCAGCACAGTGCGCCGGCGGACGGCTGTTTATTACTGACCAGTCGGACACACCCTTTGGAGAGCGCGGCGCCATGGGCGGCACTTACCACGGCCTGGATTACCCAATTTTCTATATGGACATCCGCGAAAATGCCAAGCTTCGGGTGGCCACTTATCTGGCACACCAGGTCGCCCGCACAGAGACGGACACGGAGAGCATTGAATGAGGTTCAGCGCACAGGCTACGGCCATAGGGCTACTGGCAACAATCGCTACGCTATCGGCTTGCGATCAGCCAGCAACGAAACCGTCAGCTCAAAGCGCTAATCCCGGCTACGAGGTGGTTACCAACATCCAGGAGACCATGGCCTGGATACTCGACCCAGCAGCGGATCTCATTTGGGATTCAGCGGGTACTATCATTACCGCTGAAGGTGAGCAGGACCTTTCACCCACCACCGATGAAGGCTGGAACAAAGTACTGCACGCTGCCGCAACCCTAACCGAAGCAGGCAATTTGCTGATGATGCCAGGACGCAGCGCTGGGGATGACTGGGTGGAGTACTCCAAAGGTCTAACGCGCGCAGGAATGGAAGCCATGGCAGCTGCACAGGCACAGGATGCCGATGCACTATTTCATGCCGGGGGAAACATCTACCAAGTATGCAAGGCGTGTCACAACCAGTATTGGGTTAAAGGTAAAAGTGAGGAGCAACAATAGTGTTTGCAGAGACAGGGGAAAACCCCAAGCGCGACGACCTTAACGTTGTGACGCCATGACTCTGGCTGAACTGGGGAATATTGGCGAGGTTCTGAGCGGTGCAGCCGTATTAGTATCTCTCGTTTACTTGATTGTAGAAGTGCGACGAAACACCAAGGCCACGCGCTGCAACTCCGCCTTTAGTTCGACAGTAGCACTGGCCGAGCTGTGCGAGGTCATCGGCAACAATCCTCAGATGGCAGAACTGGTCATGCGCGCACTTGATGCGGACGCCAACCCTGATGACTTTACACCCGCTGAATTTGCCCAAAATCAGTTTATCTCCCGCAGTGTGTTGTACAAGTATGAGGCGCAATGGTACCTGTGGCGCGAGGGCAGCCTCTCAGACGAGATGTGGCAAAACCGCCGCCGCTGGGCCAAAGCCTATGTTCCACTCCCGGTGGGCGCCCGCGTCTGGGAAATAGAGAAGCTGCAACATCAGTACGCCGACGGTTTCATCGAGTCGATTGACAGTGCATCTGAACAGGCCGAACTCGGGATTCGCAATTGAGCCTATCTAAATCGCAAAGCCCAAACGCCAGAGTCACTAAGGGCCGCAGAAACTCAGCCACGCTGATCTGTACCACGCTCACTCTTTCCCTATCCGCCCTAGTCCTTTTACTGGCTCCCTTTCTGGCCCCCTTCGCCCTCGCCCACGACCTCTCCGCTGACAACGCGGCTTTCGTACAACAGCTGTACGGCCCAGCACCTGGACCGTTCCTGTATCTGGGCGCAAAACACATGTTTACGGGGACCGATCACCTGCTATTTCTGCTAGGCGTGATCTTCTTCCTCTACCGCTCTAAAGACATCGTGTTCTACGTTACATTATTCACTATCGGTCACAGCCTGACCCTGCTATTGGGTGTATGGGCGAACTGGCAGGTAGACGAGCACTTGGTCGACACTGTGATCGGGCTCTCTGTGGTGTACAAAGCGTTTGAAAATATGGGCGGCTTTCGCAAGGTATTTGGCATTGAACCTGATACCCGCATAGCGGTACTGGTGTTCGGCCTTTGCCATGGCCTGGGCCTGGCAACAAAACTGCAGGGCTATATAAATTCTGGTGACGGGCTGCTGACAAACTTGATCAGTTTCAATGTCGGCGTTGAGTTGGGTCAGCTGGGCGCCCTGAGCCTAATGTTGATAGCCCTTGTGTACTGGCGGCGCCATGCGGGATTCGAGCGCCATGCTTTTGCTGCGAATATACTGCTGATGTGCGCGGGCTTCGTGCTGGCGGGAAACCAATTAACCGGATACCTATTCACATGACTGACGCTGAACCTGACAAGAAATCAGCCGCAACGATTCTCGCGGCCAGTGGCACCGCGCTGCTTGCTGCTGCCGCCTTGCTGGTGACGATTGTTTTGCCCGCCGAGTACGGCTGGGATCCGCTGGGCACTGGGGCGGCACTGGGGCTAACCGAACTGTCAGAGTCTGAACACAATCCACTAATCGCACAGTCACAACCGTGGCATAGCGATAGCATCACTTTTCAGCTGGCGCCCTATGAGGCTGTGGAATACAAATATGGTCTGAACACGGGCGCCGTTATCTTGTTTAACTGGCAGTCTGACGGAGAGCTACTCTACGACATGCATGCGGAACCCGAGGGCGCAGCTCCTGGTTACGCCGAGACCTTCAGTAAGAGCCGCGCCAGCTCCGGCACCGGCAGCTACAGCGCGCCGTTCAATGGCATCCATGGATGGTACTGGCAAAACCGCGGTCGCCAGGAGGTTACGCTAACTCTGCAAACCCAGGGTTACTTTTCAGAGTCGATTGAAATGCGCGATGGGCGCGAATTTCGTTACACTCTGGAAGTACAAAAGCTTCAACCGTAGGCGAGTTCCAGCATTTCAAGCACGGACTGGATCTGTAAAGACCAATAGAATACGAAACCGAAGACGATTGCCGCGGAGGCCAGCATGCCCGCAATCTGCTTGTCCTTTTCCTTGTCCGCTCTTCGATTACTTGAATCATTCATTCGTAGTCACCTTAACCTGAATAACCGATCCAGCGACCCGTGGCCGCCACGGAAAACCAGACCATCAACGAAGCCACTGCCAAGAGCGCGCGCAACATGGGTGCAATTGCTTCTGGGTCGGGCTGCAACAGTGGCCGCCGAACAAAAAATACAAACACCACACCCACCGACAACGCGAGCATCTTGTACCAGAAAACCTCGAGGTAATAAATTTTCACAGCGACGCCACAGGCCATAAACACACCTGTAAGTACCGTCACCAAAAAACTCCACACAAACAATCGGTGGCTCTGCGCAAGCACGGCGTTCATCGGCACATCTTTTAGTATTAGACCCAGCAAGCGCCCGTCACTGGCCAGCACAGCGCCGCCCAGCAAAGCCATCGCCAGCAGATGTATTGACTGTACCGTGGCAAATACCGAGCCCCAAGTCTTGCCGATAACGCCGAATACGGTGGTTTCCATCCACTCAAAAAAGGGCAGAAGCGCAGCGTACAGCTCCAGGCGTGTGCCTGAAAATGCAAACCAGAATCCGAATGCCAACACCGCCGCTACCGCTACACTGCGAATAAACGGCACGCCGGCGGTTATTGTGCTCGCCATCAGAATTGCTCCTGGCCAGAAATGCAGCCGGCCAAAGCAGAAATTAGAGGTGACGGATCCGATCGACAATCAAACCAGTCGTATGCAATAAATCGGCCACAGATAACTATCAAGGCCCAGAACAGCAAGGAGAGGAATGCGCCAACCCGTAACTGTAATGGCGCACGTGCAGCTGTGTCCCAACTGCTACCCGCATTCTGCATGCGCCGGTGGAACAACCAGGCATTTAACGCCGCGGCCACCAGCAAAACCAGCTTGATGCGAAACCAAAGACTCTGTGATGAGCGCACGGGAATGGCATAGAAGAGCAGCAGGCCTGTAACAATCATGACCGTGAAACCAATCATCATTGGTACATTCAAACGCTTGGCAATGGCAGAGGCAGGAACAGAGGGCAACGCAAGACCCAGCATACGCAGGTCGATTAGAAACAACATTCCAAGGCTGAGCATCAACGTCAGTACATGGGTGGATTCAACCCAGCTGTACATGTAATACGATTCGTGCAGCGCGGTACTCCATGCATGCGTATCCAGCCAGAGCGCGAAATCGTAAAACAGTTGATTCAAACTACAGCCGCCCTTAAATGCTTAGCGAGCGCGGGGATCAGAACCATCTTTGGGTGCACCGGTTCCGGAAGAGCCCATAAACACCTGACGCCCATCGGTAAACGTCAGGTCCCTGCCGTTGGCTTTGCAGGCTGGCTCACAGCGCTTGTCGTTGGCTTGGTAGCCGCGCACCCTCACCTCACTACCAATAGGCAGGGACCGCTTGTGAACACCAGAGCGCAACAAAGTATTGGGCGTGCCACCCTCAACCATCCAGGTTTGGCTACTGCCATCTGCGGCAACTACATCCACATGAATCCATGCGTGTGGATTAATCCACTCTACCTTACTGACAGTTCCCGTCAGGTTAACGGGCGCGTCTTTATCAAACTCAGCAGAAAAGGCATGGTGGCCCCAGGCCTGCCATGAATAAAAAGCTACCACCGGCAGCGCAACAACACTTAGCAGTCTGATCAACATGTCTTACTTCTCCTCTTCCTGCCGGGCGCCCGCAAGTATATTGGGCAGGGCATAGTTTCCTTCGTGGCAGGCGTATTCATAGATCGGCCCTTCGGTAGAGCGCAGGGTCATTTCCCCGCGCCAGGGCTGCGTATACATACTGTCATCCGTTACCGTGAACACATACAGTACTTCATTTTCATTCATCCGCGTAAACCGCTCTTCCACAACAGTATCTGGAGTCATCAAGACTTGATGCTTAATCGCCAAGCGCAAACTTTGCTGCGGGTGAAACTGAGTTGTTCTAACCACCAGTGTATCGTCCTCCCAGTGGCCAATAGAATCCCCCATCCAGGGGCGCACGACTGCCGGCAAAGGCTCCGCATTGAGACGAACACTACGCACGTTGTGATTCATCTCAACCAGGATCAAAACCTGATCTTCCGACTGCATGAACTGGTAGTTGTTGTTATACAACACCGGCAACATGGGCGGGCCTCCAGTGGAGCCAAACCCTACGGTACAACGCTCGCCAAGAGGCCGCTCCTCGGGGTTGTCGTGGCGGCTCATCATCTTGAGTGCTTTCCAGTAAAACTGGCCCTTACCCAAAATTTTATAAGGTATCTGCCCATCTTCAGGGTCGGCAATAATGGAACTGCGCGGCTCACCATTCACGCGCAAGACACGCGTACCCGGATCTAGCCAGAAGCTGTTATAGCCACCAACATTTTCTCCCGACTCCAAATCGCCTTCTGCCAAATTATCGATAGAGTCCATGAGGTCTTCACCTTCTTGCTCCAACGCCGCAGCCTGCGCTTCGGTCAGTACAAGGGTATCAATGTTGTCCGGTCGCGTTAGCGTCGAGACAGTGGCGCTGGTCCAGATACCCTGCAGGTCAGGGTGACCCCAAGGCATGCGCGGCGTCTGCCAATCTTCGGCCAGCGCCGGTAAAGACAGACAAAGACAAATCAATACTAGCGCGCGAAGTTTCATAGGCAGGCACCTCACTCCAGTGGCTCTTTGCGCAAATGTCCGTACATCATTTCTTCGACGTATTCTACGCAATCAAATTTTAACATGTTCGCATCGTCTCCCACCCGCTTATACATTGGCATACGGATCGTCCAGGGGCGGGTGAAAACGTTTTCGTCTTCCATAGTCGCGGAGTACTCCAGTGTATGATCACTGGTGCGTGTGAAACGCTCCGTCACTTTGAGCAAATCGCTGTGGTGATTACCGTCGCGGTCAAACCAGGTACGGTCGTTCATACCTGTGGTTTCCACGACCAGAGTGTCGCCTTCCCAGCGTGCCCAGGATTGACCCATCCAGGAATCAATAGGCGCGGGGCCAGGATCAGACAAATAGACGCTGCGCACTGCGCCAGCATAGGAGTAATTGAAGAACAAGGTGCTCTTGTTCTGCAAAATCTGAAACGGGTACGGCATGTAATTGGCTCGTGGAACGCCGGGCAGATAGCAGTGGACTTCCGGGTCTGCGGTTATCCAGTTGTGTCGATTTTCCTCGCGTTTGGCCAGGGCATCCTTCCGGTAGGGAATAACATCGCCCTCCACAACGCCTAGGCTCGTGGGTATTGCGCCCGCAGCACCCAGAGCAACCAGCGCTTTGACCGGCACAGGCACAACGGGGCCGTCGCGCAAGACCTGTGCAGCTCGGCCGGAGTGCGCCTCCAGTGAATCGTTGGCGGTATTCAACACCTGCCAGACGCCATTGAAATCAGCTTTGCCATCGGCGGTTCGGGGTGGCTCATAGGCGACAGAGCCGTTGGCCAAACCTAGTGCCAGAATGGCCGGCGCTATAAAACGAGCAAATTTCACTGTTCTTCTACTCCTGTTTTTTTTAGTCACTTGAGTCGGGGTTAGGCAGCGCGAACGCTATAATATGATCTCCGGGTGGGCTACCGCCACCCCAATGACCACCGGCAGCAATCACAACATACTGTCGCCCGTTAGGTTGCAGTTGATAGGTGATGGGCAGTGCATTGCCCGCTGTGGGTAATTTTCCTTGCCACAGTTCCTCTCCGTTTTTCACATCAAACGCTCGCAGGACATGTTCGTTGGAAATACCCGAAAACACCAGCCCTGTAGAAGTCAGCATAGGCGCGGCCAGCCCCGGCAGCCCTTTAATCCACCACATGGGGAAAGGCGCGAGATTACGCGTGGTGCCCATGGGCACACTCCACAGGTGTTTTCCCGCCACGAGGTCAATGGCATCCATCGTACCCCAGGGTGGCTTGGTACAGGGCATACCCAGGGGTGAACTCACAAAACCCGTGTCAACACAGTAGGGCGTACCGTCCTGGGGCTGCATATTGTCTTCACATTCGGCTCTGGGTATCAAACGGGTAGAGCCCGGCACCCGCGTGGTAAATACCACCATCACGCCAGACCGAGGATCGATGGCCGGCGAGCCCCAGTTATTGCCACCGGCATTGCTCGCCATATTCAGCGTGCCCTCCAACGATGGCGGGGTATACCAACCATCGTTGCGCAGGGACTCGATGCGGTCAGCACAGGCGCCCTTGTCCCAAAAAGTCAGGCCCCAGGCACTCTCGGGGGTGATCGGCTCGGTCAGCAGCATCGGCACATGTGTGGGAAAAGGCTGCGTGGGTGACAGGTATTCTTCGGGCACTTGGCCCACCTGTGGCACCGGGCGCTCCTCAACAGGCCACACGGGCTCTCCCGTCTCGCGATTCAACACAAAGGTCATGCCCATCTTGGTGACCTGGACCAGCGCCGGAATCGTCTCGCCTTCTACCTCAAGATCAACCAGTGTTGGCTGTGCAGGGGTGTCGTAGTCCCACAGGTCGTGGTGCACCATTTGAAAATGCCAGGCCACTTCTCCGCTATCACCGTGCAAGGCAACGACCGAGCTGGAGTAATGATCGAGGCCCTGACGATGGCCGCCGAAGTAGTCCGGTGTTGTGTTACCCGTGGGCAGAAATACCAGGTTGCGCGCTTCATCCACAGCAATAATTGACCAGACGTTGGTCGTACCACTGCGCCAGGTGCCGTCGGCATTTTTCTCTGGCCCGCCCGGTGCCACCGGATTGAAAACCCATTCAAGCTCTCCACTGCGCACGTTGTAAGCCTTGACGATGCCGCCGGGGGAATCGGTACGCTGGTTATCCAGGACCATGGAACCAGTAATCAGGATGTCCCCGAGAATCGCCGGGGGGGAAGTAATACCGTATTCCATAGGGTCATGCTCAGACATTCCTTCACTGGTGTCGATTTCACCGCCCTCACCGAAATCCAGGCAAGGTTTACCGGTCGCCGCATCCAGCGCGATCAGCCGTGCGTCGAGTGTGCCGTGCAAGATGCGATGCTCACAAAACCCTTCACCGCCCGACTGCCAACTGCTCACACCCCGGCAGTTGGGCAGCACCCGGTGGTTGTCCATATTGACCTGTGGATCAAAGCGCCAGATCTCCTGCCCGGTCTCGGCTTGCAGCGCGATCACTTTATTAGCCGGTGTGCAGTAATACAGGCGGTCGCCAACTACGATCGGAGCCACCTGCAGGGAACTCTGCGTCCAGAATTCGTCACCATCGCGCTTGGCTTCACGATAGTCGCCAGAGCGATGATGCCAGGCGACTTCCAGTTGACGGACATTCTTGGGCGTAATCTGGATGGCGGGCGAAAAGTGTGTGCCACCGGGTGTGCCGCCATAGGCGGGCCAGTCGCTGACCACACCCTCCGGGATCGGCTCCGGCGAGGTGACCCCGCAGGCGCACACCAGCAGAAGTGCCAAAATTCCGCAAACACTGCGCAGGTGTTGAACAGTCATGTACATCCTATGTTCCAGATTCACTTGAAACGACATCCCAATGCCGACCAATCCAGCTAAGCATAAGCTTTTAGTGCGCTCGTGCCAGTTTAGTGACGCCAGATCCCTACAAACTCAAGCAACACAGTGTAATAAGACTAAGGTGAGAGTGGACATTAATTTCTTGTCAGTAAGACCCTGTTCAGGGCATCGCATCCCTCCAGGACCAGCTACCTACTATATAATGTACACCGATTCAGCTTAGCAAGGGCCCGCCACAAGCCCCGGATGAAAGTCGCAGGTATGACCACTAATTGGAAGCTGGGACTCGCCTTCTCTCTCATCACCGTGCTGATGTGGAGCCTGCTGCCACTGTCACTGAACATTGTGCTTCAGGATATGGACCCGATTACCATCAGCTGGTACCGCTTTTCGGTATCCGCGCTGATTGCACTGCTCTGGTACGGACGCTCCAGTGGCCCTGCGCTGAAAGGGATGTTCGCCGCCGGTCACAGGCCATTCACCCTGATTGCCGTAGCCGGCCTCATCACAAATTACCTACTGTACATTTGGGGTCTGAACCTGACGACACCCGGGGCCTCGCAACTACTCATTCAGCTGGCCCCACTCATACTGCTTATTGGCAGTGTTGTTCTTTTCAAGGAACAATTTTCAGCCGCACAGTGGCTGGGTGTGGCCACCGGGTGCGCCGGTATGCTGGTATTTTTTCACGCCAGGCTAGACAGCAGCACGCCAACATCGCCAAGCTATGTCACTGGTGTAGGCCTCCTCATCAGCGCCGCGGTAGCATGGTCCTTTTATGGTCTCGCCCAAAAGCAACTACTCAAAACATTTCACACCAAGCACATTCTGTTACTGCTATGCCTGTCCGGTACCGTGTTGCTGCTGCCACTGGCACGTCCGCTAGAGGTGTTGCAGCTGGGTTCCCTGGGGCTGGCGATGCTGGGCTTCGCCAGCATTAATACTATTGTTGCCTACGGCTGCTTCGGCCTTGCTATGAGCCATTGGCAGGCTTCGCGCGTCAGTGCCATCATTCCATTGACGCCGTTACTGACGCTCTTGTTCACAGAACTGCTTAATCGCTGGCACATCATGGAAGTGCCCGCGGAAAAAATCGACTGGCTTAGCGGGACGGGTGCCTTGCTGGTAGTATTGGGAGCAGCAATGGCGGCCCTGCCCCGCGGCACCAAAACACTACCGGAGTAACGCGTGCCACCCCCCCGCGGCATCCAATAGACTGCAAGCACGAAGGCTAACAATGAAGATCTCTACTATGCGTATCCGTCTCATTCAGATTTTTGCGCTGCTTGGCGCACTTATCCTGGCAAGCTTTACCGCCGCAGCGGAAGATGTGTGGATAGACGTACGCAGCTACCCCGAGCACGCGTTGGATAATATCGAGGGCGATATTCGCATCGTGCATTCAGACGTTATGGAGGAAGTGGGTACGCGCTTTCCGGACAAGAATACACACATCAAGCTCTACTGCCGCAGCGGTGGTCGCGCCGCAAAAGCTATGGAAGCGTTACAACAAGCCGGCTATAGCAATGTAGAAAACATCGGGAGCATTGATCAGGCCAGGCAACACAGAGGACTGGCGCAGTAGCGAGCATCTGCCGCGTACGGATAACGCCAAACCCTAAAGGCACCAGCCCATCTAGAACTACAGCTGCTCGCAGCAGGAAAAAAACGCGCAATATAATCCTTTTCTACTGCGCAATCGCCGCCTTGGGTTGACGCGTGCTCCACCAAATCAGCCACAACAAAATCACCTGAATCACCAGCCGCACGCTGAGTGCAACCGGTGGCACATCCGAAAACAGTTCAGGGTTCATCCACATGTAGACATTGGCCGGTGTAACACATAGCACCAACAGTATTAGCCCATTGCCCGCCCATTGGCGAGTCGCGTGCAGTAGCACCCCAATCGCCCCTAGAATTTCAAAGACACC
>JBLFXU010000056.1:0-11685 GCA_047609575.1 Bacteroidia bacterium
GGCGTAGACACTGATATTCTCGGCGAAGCCCGACCGCAACCGGGGATCAAGATCGGCTACCTCTCACAGGAACCGCAGCTGAACCCGGAAAAAAATGTGCGCGGGAATGTTGAGGAAGGCGTACAGGAAGCTATCGACGCTTTGACCGGCCTGGACAAAGTATACGCCGATTACGCCGAGCCAGATGCGGATTTCGATGCTCTGGCCAAGGAACAAGCGCGACTGGAGGATATTATTCAGGCAACTGACGCGCACAACCTGGATCACCGACTGGAGGTAGCTGCGGACTCCCTGCGCCTGCCCCCGTGGGATGCAGATGTGGCTACCCTCTCTGGCGGCGAACTACGCCGGGTAGCGCTGTGCCGCCTGCTGCTGTCCAATCCAGACATGATCCTGCTGGACGAACCCACCAACCATCTCGATGCAGAGAGCGTGGCGTGGCTCGAACGTTTCCTGCATGAATTCCCCGGCACTGTGGTAGCCATCACGCACGATCGTTATTTCCTCGACAACGCTGCGGGCTGGATCCTCGAACTGGATCGGGGCCGCGGCATTCCTTACGAGGGTAACTACTCAGACTGGCTGGATGCAAAAGAGCAGCGTCTGGGGCAGGAACAGCGCCAGGAAGCTTCTCACCACAAGGCCATCAAAGCCGAACTGGACTGGGTGCGCAGCAACCCCAAGGGCCGCCAGGCCAAGAGCAAGGCGCGCCTGCAGCGCTTTGAAGAGCTGCAATCGCAGGAATTCCAAAATCGCAACGAGACCAATGAGATCTATATCCCACCGGGGCCACGGCTGGGCGACAGTGTCATCGACGTCAAGGATTTGTCCAAGAGTTTTGGCGAGCGACTGCTGTTTGAGAAGGTCAGTTTCACCGTACCCAAGGGCAGCATCGTCGGCATCATTGGTGCCAACGGCATGGGTAAATCGACCCTGTTCAAAATACTGATGGAACTCGAGCAGCCTGATAGTGGCGAAGTAAACGTTGGGGAAACTGTGCAACTGGGTTATGTGGACCAATCCAGGGACGATCTGGATGGCAGCAAAACCGTCTGGGAGGAGGTGTCTGATGGGTTGGATATCATGCGCATCGGTAACTATGAGGTCGCTTCACGCTCCTACGTGGGTCGCTTTAACTTCAAGGGGTCTGATCAGCAGAAATTTGTGAAAGACCTGTCCGGCGGTGAGCGCAATCGTCTGCACCTGGCCAAGCTACTCAAGCAGGGTGCCAACGTTCTGCTACTCGATGAGCCAACCAACGACCTGGATGTGGAAACCCTGCGCGCGCTGGAAGATGCCATATTGGCATTTCCAGGCGCCGCTATGGTGATATCGCACGATCGCTGGTTCCTGGATCGGATCGCCACGCACATCCTGGCCTATGAAGACGATGGCACAGTGGTGTTCCACGAGGGCAACTTCTCCGATTACGAAGAAGATCGCAAAACGCGCCTAGGCGCTGCGGCAGAACAGCCACAGCGTATCAAGTACCGCAAACTGAAGTAGAAGACGACCACCCGACGCACCGCGTCGGGCATTCCCCTCTTTCGAGATCCCCCAGACATGATCACCGAACCAGACTTACTCGGCCTGTTGCAGCCGGAAAAAGTCGGCGACAACGCTTTCCAAGGCACCTCTTTGCCACTGGCTTCACCCTCGATCTATGGCGGGCAGCTCATGGCACAGGTGCTTAGTGTTGCGGCTAGTACACTGCCGCAACCACGGCCAGCTCACTACCTGCAAACCAGCTTCGTGGCCTTTGGTGACCCGACGGGAGCGCTGCAGTTTCAAGTGACACGCACGCGCGATGGACGCAGCACTAGCCACAGACATGTGGAGGTTCAGCAGGAAGGCCGCACATTGTTACTCGCCTCGCTCTCATTCCAGAGCACGGATGAAGGTTTCGATCACCAGGTCGACATGCCAACCGTGCCGGCACCACACACATTGGAAAATGATTCAGCAAACTACATTTCATTTGCCGCCCCCGATGGAGACTTTCCGTTTGTCATTCTTAACTGCCCGGACATTGGCGCGCCAGGCGAGGCAGTCGCTTCCATCTGGGCCAAGCCACGCGAGACAGCACCGTCGGGCGATTTGCTTCACCAGATGCTTTTTGCCTTCATGTCGGACGCAACGATTCTTCAATCTGCGCTGCTGCCTCACAACCTGGACTGGGAAGAATCTGGCATATTCGTTGCCACAATGAATCATTCGATATGGTTTCATCGCGCGATGGACATCAATAATTGGCTGCTACTACACGGCGAATCGCCCAGCACATCCCAAGGCCGGGCGCTG
The DNA here is from genome assembly GCA_047609575.1 of Bacteroidia bacterium. GTDB lineage: Bacteria > Pseudomonadota > Gammaproteobacteria > Pseudomonadales > Halieaceae > Marimicrobium. The sequence goes on from JBLFXU010000056.1 coordinate 2,302, forward strand.
TCAATTGCCAATGCATTTAGCGCTTCAGGCGAACTGTTAGCCACGGTAGCCCAGGAAGGTACTTTGCGCCGTAAATCTGCGTTAACCAGCGCACACGCTCTGGGGTCTAACTCGCATTAGCCTCTGGCCAGCGCTATAGTGGCCGCTGACAAGCGGTCCAGATACGAGCAGCTTCATGGTAGAGGTTCACACAGAAAAGCGTCGATTTACCAGGGTTGAACTGGCCCTGCCGGTTGAAATCCACCAGGGCGGTAGCGTTTGGTACCAAAGCCTCATCGACATTTCACTGAACGGTGTTGCAACCGATCAGCCTGATGAGTGGGACGCGCAGTACAACGAACCGTTCACCCTGATTATTTTTCTTGAAGACGACAACAAGCTGGAACTGCATGCCTACCTGCAGCGCGTTGAGGCCAACCGGTTAGGTTTTACTGTGCAGCACGTGGATGAGGAAAACACTGAACCGCTGCGCGCCGTACTTGAGGCGCACATGGATCTCACCACGTTGGAAGAAGAACTTAAACTGCTGAGCAACTGAGCAGCGCCACCCTCGCGCTATCGCAGCACTAACGTAAAACTACCGCAGAAACGAACCAGTACTACAGCAACTTTTGTACATCCTTTGCGACTGCCACCGCTACGGCCAACTCCTCGGCATTGTCCGCGCCGGTTGTCACCGTCACGTAGAAAATTCGACCACCGCTCACCACACTTAACTGCCGCAGCCGCTGCGCCCAGCTGGCCTTATCTCCAACACCGTTAACGTCGAATACATCTGACTGGAAAGTCACTTCCACACCATCGTGCGTGCCGGTCACCCCCTCTTGCAGCATCGACATCGCCTGATCAAAGCTATTCTGCGCAAGCTGGCTATCGTCAAATACTGGCTCAAACAGGGTCAGGGTAAGCTCATCATTCGTCCGAATTTTTGGCATCTGCACATCTTCGCCGCGCATTTTTCGCTGCATATATTCCTGCATCACCGCGCCAGTGTTTGCTTTGATCTCGTCTGCATTCGGCTTGCGCCAACTCACCATACAAGAAGGATGTATCGAATATTCGGAGATTTCTCGCTCGATGGTAGAACCTACTGCAGAAGGTAAGTGCTCACTGACAAACGCGTCCGTGAGCAGGTCGCAAGGATTAACGTCTATAGTGCCCTGTGCCTGCACGGCGCGCTTAGTGACAGTAGCCACTTGCATACCGGCAGATTCTGACTGTGCCAATGAATCCGAAAGGACATCCAGGACTTCTGCTTCTGCCTCCGGCTCAGATGAATCTGAACAGGCAGTAAGCACTGCCAAAAGAGCGCTAGCCACAAACAGGGGGCCAAATAGACGCATGAAGTCTCCTTTACGATTATCGGCGCCGAATGGCCGCCAATCCAATAGGGCACAGGATTCTCTGCATTGTGCGGCACACAAAAGGCAGGCAAAGAATCATTCCAGTGCGGCCAAGGCGTCCTGCAGGCGACTCACCGGGCGCACATCCATACCGGCGATGGGTTCACGCGGCGCATTGCCTTGTGGAATAATCGCCCTGCGAAAGCCATGCTTGGCTGCCTCCGCCAAGCGCTCCTGACCGCTGGGCACCGGGCGAATTTCGCCAGACAGCCCCACCTCTCCAAAAATAACCATATCCCTGGGCAGGGGTCGGTCGCGAAAACTGGATACGATCGCGGACAGCAGGGCAAGATCGGCGCTGGTCTCCAGCACTTTGACGCCACCTACCACATTAGCAAATACATCCTGGTCGCCTACCTGCAGGCCACCATGGCGATGTAATACTGCCAGCAGCATGGCGAGGCGATTTTGCTCAAGGCCTACTGCCACGCGCCGGGGGTTAGCTAGCTGACTGTCATCCACCAGTGCCTGAATTTCCACCAGCAGAGGCCGGGTGCCCTCCCATACCGCCATGACAGCACTGCCTGAAGCCGGCTCACTGCTGCGATCAAGAAAAATGGCCGAGGGGTTTTTTACTTCGCGCATGCCCTCTTCGGTCATGGCAAAAACACCTAACTCGTTCACCGGGCCAAAGCGGTTTTTCTGGCCGCGCAGGGTACGAAAGCGGGAGTCATCAGTACCCTCCAGCAGAATAGAACAGTCGATCATATGCTCTAGTACTTTCGGGCCCGCCAGGGAGCCGTCCTTGGTCACGTGACCGACCAGAAACAGCACCATGCCGGTTTGCTTGGCGTGACGAATCAGGTAGGCGGCGCATTCTCGCACTTGCGAGACACTGCCAGGCGCCGAGGCCACTTCATCGGAATGCACAACCTGAATGGAATCGACTACGAGCACCTTCGGTTTGAGTTCCTGTGTTGCCGCGACAATCGACTCGACACTGGTCTCAGACATCAGCCGCAATTGATCCATTGGCAATTGCAAGCGCTGCGCACGCATAGCCACCTGCTGCAGAGATTCCTCGCCCGTTATATACAGGGCCGGCATGGCCGCAGCAAGGTGGCACATGGTCTGTAGCAGCAATGTGCTTTTACCGGCGCCGGGACTACCCCCAATAAGAATGCCCGAGCCGGGCACCAGCCCACCGCCCAGCACGCGGTCAAATTCCTGCGTGCCGGAGGAAAACCGGGGCAAGGCCTCTAGATCGATGTCCTGCAACACCCGGGCGCTATCGAGACTCCCGGTAAATCCAGCCTTGTTACCGGTAACGGAGGGACGCGCCCGGCCGACCGCATTGGCCGGGCCTAATTTGATCTCTGCCAAAGTGTTCCAGGCCGCGCACTCGCTGCACTGGCCCTGCCACTTCACGAAATCGGCGCCGCAGTCAGTGCAGACAAATGCGGTTTTTTGTTTTGCCATTGAACAAACTCATCTCTTGGTAACACTCACTTTAACTGAGCAGATACGGTTTTTAGGCAGAATTTTCGCCTATCCCAGCGCCACAGGAAGCACCCGCTGGGGGAATGCGTTATCCTATCAGATCAAGACAGATTTCCGGCCACACGATGACAGATTCCTCCCTTATCCCCGAACGCCAGCTGGCATTTTCTCCCGGCCTGGCGGCGACTATCGGGCTGGAAGAGGCAATCCTGCTACAACACCTGTGTGAGCTGTTCGAGCACGGCAACAGCCAGGAGAAAAACGGCTTCGCCTGGCTCAACGTTGACCGGGACTACCTATTGCGTACCCTTCCTTTCTTCAGCACTGAAGACGTGCAGCGCATTAGTCGCAGCCTGGCTGACAAGGGCGTGATTCTCATCGACTCCGCTCCCATAGGGCGCAGCGGGCAACTGGCCTTTGCCGTCAATGAACCGGTGAAACACAGCACCAGTGCCCGGCGCGCAGAGCAGGCCCCAGCCCAGTCTCCCAGCCCCGAGCTCCATGCCAGCCGCCGCAGCGCCGCAACCCTGCCGATACACTGGGCGCCTAGCGAAGATCTGGTGCAGCTTCTGGGCCTGAATCACAACATACCGCGCCAGTTTGCCATGGACCAACTGGAAGATTTCATCTTTTACTGGCGCGAGCGCGGCGAGACCAGCCACGCTTGGGAAAACAAGTTTCGCCAGCATGTTATTAGCAACTGGCGCAGGGACCAACAAACAAAGGCCCAGTCCTTCGAGGTATCCACGCCTGCGACATTGGACAATCAATGGCGTCCTAGCATGGACGCGCTGGAAATCATGGAGCGCGCGGGTATACCGCTGGACTTCATAGAGCAGGCAATACCGGAATTTGTCCTGTATTGGCGCGAAAGGGGCGCGGCACCCAAAGAGCTCAACTCAAAATTCATCCAGCACATCCGCATTCAGTGGGCGCGGTACAGCTCCACCCTGACCCACAGCACAGAACCCAGGCGCATGGCTGATACCTGGCAGCCTTCGGAAGACGTTTACGATATCCTGCGCTTGTCGCACATTGATCTCGACTATGCCTGCTCACTGCTGCCCGAGTTCATCGTATACTGGAAAGACAGCAATCAGGTGAAGACGTCCTGGAACAGCAAATTCCTGCAACACGTAAAATACCACTGGGCCAAGCGGCACCAGATGCAACAGACGGATAACAGCAATGGCCAACAGTCGAGATCTGGTTCAGCAGGTCGCACGAGAGATCGAAGCATCGAGCAAGACCTCACGGACACCTCCTGGGCCAAATGACGCCGCCCCTGCGGATCGCGCAGCCCATGCCGAGGCGATCAATCAGGTCTTCGCCCTGTTTCGGCTGAACTACCACAATCAGTATTACGCAGCCTTTCCGGATGCCGAGCAGCTCCACCAGATCAAGAAGCTCTGGCTGGAATCCCTGGCAGACTTTCCCGTGGAACAGATCCTCAAGGGCGCTAAACATGCCATTGAACACAGCGAATACCTGCCCACGCTGCACCGTATGCTCGAATGCTGTCGCGCAGGGCTAGGCGGTCTGGGCCTATCAAGCCCGACAGATGCCTACCGCGAAGCCTGCAACGCCGCCTCTCCCAAGTCCGCACAGCCCTGGAGCCACGCGGCGGTCTATCTGGCCGGGCGCGACAGCGACTGGTTCTTCCTGGCGAACAACACAGAGCGCCAGACCTGGCCTATCTTCAAAGGGCACTACGAGGAATATTGCGCTCGCGTACTGCGCGGAGAGTCGCTGGAGATAGAAGCGCCCCAAGCCATTGAGCGGGAGGTACCGGAACCGCTGTCAGAAGAGGAGCAATTGACCGAACTGGCGAGGCTGCGGGAAGAGTCGGGGCTCTAACTTCGGACCTTACCCCCATTTCCATGGGCTCGTCATTCGGCCATCAAAGCGCTTGCTACCACCTCTTTCGTCTCGCTCGCTATTGGTTGGTTTCTACCTGTCTCGAGATGGGGTGTATAAATACCTCTCTGGCGCAGGAAGTTCTGTTCCTCGATACCTATTCGCTTACTGTCTCGACTGACGACTTCGCACAAAACAACTAAGGCCAGTTGAGAATTTCCGTAAAGGCGCTGCCGGCACCGCTGCTCGCCGTACCCGGAATGACGACTTCTTTTCTGTTTGCATTGATGGGCGGGCTACTCTTACTGGGCTACAGCAGTTGTGGCGTTCGCCTGAAGGTCGCTAGCCGCGGGTATGGCTGGAGGATGAGTCGCGAGCTGGTAACTGCACAGATCAAGCGCATTGGTGGTTTCGGATGTTCTTCGGAGAATCTAGCGCACTGACACACGCACTGCTTGCCGGGCCTATCTAATATTCGTCATAAGAACCCGTAGCCAGGTTCTCAAACCGGGTGAACTCCCCGATAAATGCCAGCTTAGTGGAACCGATTGGGCCGTTACGCTGCTTGCCGATAATGATCTCGGCGGTGCCCTTGTCTGGGGATTCCTCGTTATACACCTCATCACGGTAGATGAACATAATGACGTCGGCGTCCTGCTCGATGGCGCCGGATTCACGTAGGTCCGAATTAACGGGACGCTTGTTGGGGCGCTGCTCAAGGGCACGGTTAAGCTGTGACAAAGCTACGACCGGGACCTTGAATTCCTTGGCCATCGCCTTGAGGCTGCGGGATATTTCAGAAATCTCGGCGGTGCGACCGTCAGTAGACCCCGCGACCTGCATCAGCTGCAGATAGTCGAGCATCACCATCCCTAAACCACCGTTTTCCCGGTGCACGCGGCGCACCCGACTGCGCACCTCGGAGGGGGTCAGGGCAGGTGTATCATCAATAAACAGGGGTACATCCTTGAGCTTATTCATCGCGGTGGTGAGCTTGGGCCAGTCTTCCTGCTCCAGCTTACCGTTACGTATACGCGTCTGGTCGATACGCCCGATTGAAGACAGCATACGAATAATGAGCTGCTCTGCGGGCATTTCCATGCTGAAAACCAGGATTGGCTTGTCCTGGGCCAGAACAGCGTTCTCCACCAGGTTCATCGCAAAACTGGTTTTACCCATGGATGGCCGGCCTGCGACAATGACCAGGTCGGACGGCTGCAGACCGGATGTCATGCGGTCCAGTTGCGCAAAACCAGTGGTCAGGCCTGTGATATCACCGCCAGACTGAAATAACTCCTCAATACGGTCCAGCGCACCTTTCAGCAGGGGATTCACCCCCTGTGGGCCGCCCGCCTTAGGGCCTTCTTCCGCAATTTGCATGATGCGGGTTTCAGCTTGCTGGATGAGTTCGCGCGAGCTGCGCCCCTCGGGGCTAAAACCGCTTTCGGCGATGGACTGGGCAGCCTCAATCAGCTTGCGTAGCCCGGCACGCTCACGCACCACATCAGCATAGGCGCGAATATTGGACGCGCTGGGCGTATTCTGTGCAAGCTCAGCCAGATAAGCCAGACCACCCGCCGCTTCCAGTTCTCCCAGTGCCTGTAGCTTGTCCGCAACGGTTATGGGGTCGATGGGCTCAAGAGCCTCGGCTAGTAGTGCGATTTGGCGGAAGATCAGGCGGTGGGCAGGACGGTAAAAATCCGGGGCGGTAACCGCTTCAGAGACGGCGTCCCAGCCATCGACAGACAGCAGCAAACCACCCAGCACAGACTGCTCTGCCTCCACTGAATTGGGCTGCATCTTGATGCGCGCAATATCGCCGTCCGGAGAAAAGGGCAACTCGGAAACATTGCTGGGAAAGTCAGGGTCGGCCATGGGTCTGGGCTATCTCTACCGGGCCGGTCAGAATATCGGATATTGGGAGCTTGCGAAAGCAACCTGCAAGGAATTAAGCGAGGAGCTGGGCACCGAACCAAACGCAGAACAGCGAGCAATAAAAAAGCACCGGCCCGACTGGACCAGTGCATCGCTCATTGCAGGCCCTCAAGAAAGGGCCGATCTACTGTTCTGAAACTATTCTTCGGGGACTACGGCGATAACCACACTGGCTACCACTTCACCGTGCACCTGAATAGCGACCTCGAACTCACCAATATCGCGCAGCGCGCCCTCTGGCAGCCGTACCTCAGCTTTATCGATCTCGCAGCCAGCCGCAGTAATGGCCTCAGCAATGTCGCGGGTACCCACGGAACCAAACAACTTACCCTCCTCTCCAGCATTAGCGGGAATGGTGATCACGCCCAATGCATTGACCGTTTCAGCCCTAGCCTCAGCGCCGGACAGGGACTGCGCTGCAGCAGCCTCCAACTCGGCACGACGCGCTTCAAACTCAGCGGTATGCCCCTCAGTTGCAGGTACAGCTTTGCCCTGTGGGATCAGGTAGTTACGGCCAAAACCAGCTTTGACATGCACGGTATCACCCAGGCCGCCCAGGTTGCTGATGTTTTCCAGCAGGATAATTTCCATCGCTCTTTCCTCTATTCCGGGGGCTACCCCGTTTATTGCCTATTCTGTTTGTCTGTATCTTCAGCGTCTGAATCTTCAGAATCTGTGCTGTCGTTTGGCGGCGTACCTGGAGGCACCTCCCCCCAGCGCTGGCGAAAATCCAGCCAGCTGTCTGCAATGGCAAAAAGCACCACCACTAGCTTCACCGGATCAAACACCAGCCAAGCCATGTAAAACACAATCAACCAACCCGTACCCTGTCCTCGGACAGACGCCCTGGCATGCACCAGCGACAGACCCGCGAAACTCAGAGGGATGAAAAACATCATCGCCCAGGTTCGGTATTCCAGGCCCAAACTCGATACCGCAAGGCCTAACACAACCAGGCCAAGACTCACTGCTATCGGGTAGCGTAGCGCTCGAAACTCAACGCCAAATCCACCCGGGTTGTACAAAGCTGCTTGCCAGTAACGCGCCAACAACAGGCATAGCACTGACATCGCCGCTGTTCCGACTCCAAGCATACCGGCAATCTGTAACGGCTCTGGCCGTGGCAGTGTCACCGCCTGGTCCCCTTGCAAGTACTGCTGCTCAAAGTTACCCAGGAACTGGTCAAACGCCGCTACCATCTGGTCCAAATAAGCACCGGCAAATACTATTGTGGCAAGACCAATAAGGCCTGCCAGGGCCACGCTAGCCAGCACTGTCAGCGACAGGCTTATCGTGCTGCGTAGCACAAGTGCCAAGACTGCAGTACCCAGCAATAGCGCCAACGGACTACTATCGCCGTAAACATAGGCTACGGTGCCCGCCGGTAAAACTGCCCAGAGCAGTAACCAGCCACCTTCCACTACACCCTTGCGCAGCGTGACTAGCGCCACCACAGCGGCGCCAATCCAGCAAAATACTATACTGCCGCAGGTGAACACTGTAGCGAACAGTGCCTGCAGGCGGCCGCGCATGACAAATTCTGCCAGGCCCTTCATGGTGAGGCATTCATGGCGAGGCCTTCATGGCAACCCAAAGCCGATACGCGCGGCTATCAAAAAAACCTACTGGTGCTGATCCGTATAAGGCACCAACGCGAGGAAACGAGCGCGCTTAACGGCGGTTGCCAGCTGACGCTGGTATCTTGCCTTGGTACCTGTGATACGGCTGGGCACAATCTTGCCAGTCTCTGAGATGTAAGCCTTGAGCGTTTCAAGATCTTTGTAATCGATCTCTTTGGTGCCCTCGGCAGTGAAACGGCAGAACTTACGACGACGGAAAAAACGAGCCATTGGAATACTCCTTACAAACCTTGCTATTCGTTAGAGGGGCGCGAGGATTACTCCTCGACGACCTCTGCGGCGGACTCAGCGGGTTCTTCCGCTGCGCTTTTTTCGCTGACGTCAGCATCAGCAGGCTTTTCTGTCTCTGCAGACTCGACGACCTGACGCTCTTCATAGCGGCTCTTGCGCTCACGGTTTTCCTTCTCGGCCTTCATGATGAAGGATTCCTCGGTAACCGGCTCATCGCGACGGATGATCAAGTTGCGGATAACCGCATCGTTGTAGCGGAAGGTCGTGCCAAGCTCATCCAGTGCCTCTTGTGAGGCCTCGACGTTCATGAGCACATAGTGCGCCTTGTGGATTTTGTTGATCGGGTAAGCCAGCTGGCGGCGACCCCAATCTTCCAGACGGTGAACCTCGCCGCCATCTTTCTGGAGGGTAGAAGTGTAACGCTCGATCATTCCGGGCACTTGCTCGGATTGGTCCGGATGGACCATGAAAACGATCTCGTAATGTCGCATACGAAAGGCTCCTTTCGGGTTTATGCCACCCACTAATATTGGTGTGGCAAGGAGGATCGACCACCTAGGCGGCCGGGCAATTTTTGAGGGAGCGGATTCTACCGGCTTTGGCAGGGGGAAACAAGACCGCTCAAGGAGATAGAAACCCACGCCTCGCCCGTTTTGGACTCAAAGCAAAAAACACGATAAGCGAGGCTGTAACATATTGTTTTTATGAGGTTTTTTTAATTCAAAGGAAATCCCGGGATGACCCTGCTATCACGCGGCTCGCGTGTACGGCATTACCTCACATGCTCATCCGCACCCAGATTGAGTCAGCTAGCACCGCGTACTACTCGATCCCATCACATGACGTCGCCTTGAAGGACGGGAGTAAGCACCCTCTTC
>JBLFXU010000057.1:0-11619 GCA_047609575.1 Bacteroidia bacterium
CATGCTTACTTCTAACTGCAATTCGATATCCATCGCATGGAAAGCGCTTGCACTGCTATTTCCACTAATGGTGGGCTGCGGTGGTAGCGAGTTGGTCAACATAGAACTCCCCTCAGCAATCACAGTGGGAGAAGCCTTCGAAGTCACAGTTGACCATGTTATCAACGACGATTTCCAGCCGGTGAGCGACATCAATGCATCACTAGTTTTTGCCGCCATTGTTCCAGAGTCCTGGCAGGCAACAAGCGCTGAATACGCCGCCGTCATTGATGGCTCGGCGGTGAGTCTTCCGGTAATCATATCCTCGGCGCCGCCGGAAAGTAGCCCGGAGTTCGTCGAACTGGTGCTGGATGAAGTCTCCAATGGGGACGATGTAGGCGACCTTACTTGCGATGCGACTATTACCTTACGAGAGGGCCCAGACAATACCAGCCTTCTTATTGCGACACTATTTAGCGCAACCAGCTCTGAAGATTTTGAGCCGCGCACCGCTTCCGCCTTTAGCCTTGCCGCTTATGCAGATAGCGCCGTCTTTCTGGTCTCGGATGTAGGCTCCTGCCTGGAGCCCAATGGCTTGATTGTAGACAATCTCGTATTAAGCGTGGGAAGCGGGAATCTGCTCGCTAACCCATCATTTGAATCCAATTTTGATAGCTGGGACCTGAGCGCCTCAGGGCCAGTGTGTGTCAACGAAGTTCTGGGGGATGGTGACTCCACAGACGGAGCAGGCGCGTGGACTATACCTTTACCAACAGACGGTGCTCTGTTGTATGCCAGCGATGCAAACAACCCCGGTCAGTGCATTATGTCGCAGGAGATCAACATTCCTCCGGGTGCTGGCGCGGCTACCTTAACGGGTGATATTGGAGCATCTGTAGGCGGTTCTATTGCACTATTTTTAGATATGGAATTGCCAGATCTGCCCGCAGATACCAAACTAATTTGGCTGCGCACTGCTGACATCGCAGACTTCAGCGATTTCGAACCAGGTGATCTTGGAACACTTAGCGTGCTGTTCACCGCAGATGAGGCCTCCGAGGAGGAACAGGAAGTTATCTTCCTGCACGGTTACTACAGTGAACTTCCAGAAAATACCGTTAAACGTGCTAGCTCAACTCCTGGCGCCACTATGCGTCAACTGGCATCAGTCGGATCACAAGGAGGCGGCTCTGTAGTTGCACCTGCGGCTAATCCCGGGTTTATCGGGGCTGGCATATGGTTTACAGATCTCAGCGACGGCCCGACGTCTTTCCCACAGACAATCGCTGATTCGATTCTGATAATACAGAGTCTCTCCGCCGGTACGCGCGAAATTCCTGCTCTCAGCGGCATGATGCTTATCTTCCTGTCACTGGGACTGGCCTTTATTGGTATACGTCATAAAAAACAGCGAGTGAAGTAGAAGCCTGGCTTCGAGTGCGCTGTTAACTTGACCACATAGCCACTAGACGTGTCTTGGGACTTCAATTGCCGATTGTTGAGTGTTTTGATAACACTGGCACTGGTCGCTGTTGTTCCCCAGTACAGCTACTGGCTGGCCCTGTTAATAGGCCTTGGGTTTACTCACTACGCACTGTCCTTTTACTACGCAAGATCAAGAATTCGCGAGCTAGGTACTAGTTCCAATCATCTCATTCCGTTAGTGGGCCTGGCTGGCTTATTCGCTCTATTCTATCTTCTGGAGTTTCCTCTCGAGGTGTACTTTGGGCTACACCATGCGTTCAACGAGGCCTATCTAAAACGCGGTAATCAAGAAAGCAAAGGTAATACCGAGATCGCGGCACAGCGCTGCTTGCTGCATCTGGCGGTGTATTTTTGTATTCTTCGGGGTGATGCACACCTAACGCAAATTCCCCAATGGCTGACTTGGGGCTTTGCGCTATTTGCGATCTTTGTTTACGGGAGGCAAGTACAAACACTCGCTAGAGAGAAAGGAGCAGCAATTGCCTGGTCGCAGCACTCAATTGAGTTAGGCCTAATCGCTGTTTTGGCGCTGTCACTTCTCTTCAAGATTACCTTTTTTCAAATTGTCTTTTATCACTTTATACTGTGGACCCTGCTGCCGCTGCCAATGATGAAGCAAAAGGGAGACGGAGCGCTGCAGCAGTATCTAATGCTGACCGCCGCCGGATTACTGCTCTACTTCGGCGTCTTGATAGTCTTCGCGCCCAATCAGTTTTCTGCAGTGCTGGTACTAATGCTTAGTCAATTTTACCTGTGGTCGTATATCCACATTACGGCTTCGATGGCACTATCAACAGCACATCCTCGCTGGATTGTTAACCTGTTCGCCCGGCAAGCCCCGGCAGCTCTGTCACCAAAGTAGGTTTACCGGGCCCCCTTGCCAGGGTGCCTTTGTCTGAGTATCGGTGGACTTGGTAGCGCGCGAACTTCCCTTACTTCCAGTTTTTGAAGCTGCTAGAAGCGCGGCTGAACCGCGCCAGCGGTGACATTGGCGCATTCAGCTATTTCATAGAGCGACGAACGCTATACTCAAAAAGGCGACTACAACCAATACAATCGGTATCAGACCAACTATAGCAGAGTTAAACTGCGTGAAAGACGTCTCCATTTACACTACAGGCAATGCCGCGCTAGCGGTCGCTTAACGCAGCGAATGCGGCATGGCACAGCAACCAAATGATAAGCACAGCGCCAATAAAACCCAGGCCAAATCCTACCGCACCCAAAATATTCGTTGCACCCAAGGGGTTGTCTCCAAAACTCAGTGCCCGACTTCCTGACGCATTACCAAACCAGTAAAAAGCGGTGTTTGCCCAACCGATATAAATAAAGCCGTACACGTTCAATTTTTGCATGCTTTCACTCAACGGGATAAACGGTAGCGCCAGCGCCACGCCAATAATTAGCAGCCCATTGGTTAGCCCACCACTGTGCGCGCGCGCCCAACCGGCCGCCGTACCATAATAAGGCATTTCAACAATGGTGCCCGGGTAGATCTCCAATCCACCGATTAAACCAAAACCCAACATAAAGCCGGCTAGCATACTCATCGCAATGACCAGAAAGGCATTGCCAATCATCAATTTCTGATACTTTTCCATTACCGACTTCTCCTTATTATAACGGGCTTTCTTTATCAGTCCCGAAAACCGACATTTACATATTAACCGGTGAGTGCCAGACTTGTTGCATGTTTTCGAATAAGAATGACGGCCCGGAACGTCTATGCTACTGCACTACCGCGCAGATAGCGGGCAGCCAACACCAGATAGAAAGGACATAAGATGAATACCCAAAAAACGGATTACCTCGTCGTCGGTGCAGGCGCAATGGGCATGGCATTCATCGATGTTCTGATGACAGAGTCTGAGGCCACTGTCACTGTTGTCGACCGTTACCATCAACCCGGTGGCCACTGGAATGTAGCTTACCCCTTCGTGCGGTTACACCAGCCTTCAAGTTTCTATGGCGTGAATTCGCGAAAGCTCGGCAATAACCGAATTGATACGATTGGCCACAACAAGGGTTTGTATGAACTCGCCGGAAAGGGCGAAATCTGCGCCTACTACGACAACCTCATGCACGATTTTGTTAGTTCAGGTCGTGTGCAGTATTTTCCCATGTGTGAATATCGCGGCGATGGAAGAGTGGCCTCATTGGTCTCCGAAGCATGCTACACCGTCGATGCAGAAAAAATAGTCGACGCCACGTTTATGAATGTCCAGGTCCCCGCCATGGGCGGGCCGGCTTACGACGTGGCCGAAGGGGTGGCGTGCGTCCCGCCTAATGCGCTGGTAGGTTCGCGCGGCGAGTGGAAAAACTACGTGATCGTAGGTGCGGGCAAAACAAGTTTTGACGCCTGCCTCTTTTTATTGGAAAACGGCGCAGACCCCGGCGATATGTGCTGGATCAAGCCGCGTGACTCCTGGTTGTGGGACCGCGCCTGCGCGCAGAGCGAGGAACTTTTCGAGACATCTATCCGCCCATTTAGTCTTGGCCAATTCAAAGCGATAGCGGCGTCAGAGTCCGTCGATGATCTATTCGTCCGTGCAAATGCCGAAGGCCTGATGTTGCGCATAGATGACGACATCAAACCGAGTATGTTTCGCTGCGCTACTGTTACACGCAGTGAGATCGAAGAACTGCGCCGCATAAAAAACGTTGTGCGAATGGGTCGCGTTCAGCGCATCGAATCGGACCGGGTGATATTGGAGAATGGCGCGTTCGAATATGGGGCAAAAACGCTGTTTGTTGATTGTACCGCCGACGGCTTGGCCAGAAGGCCCGCGGAGCCGGTATTTGCCAATAATAAAATCACGCTGCAGTCGGTGCGCACGTGTCAGCAGGTGTTCAGCGCAGCGTTTATAGCCCACATTGAATTGGCAGAGCGGGACGAGGCACGCAAAAACGTGCTCTGCACGCCTGTTCCCCATCCCGACACCGATATGGACTACTTAAGCAGTATGCTTGCGGACCTGGTTAACGGCGCTGCATGGAGTGAGGACGAGGCATTACAGACTTGGTTAAAGACAGCTCGCCTGGATGGCTTTAGCTACTCGGCTGCGAGCTCCCCTGAATCCGATTCCGCATTCTTCCAGAGCATGGAAGAATATGGGATGGTTGCGGCGCAAAAACTCATGGAGTATCTGGCAGCTGCCGAGGCTAGTTAGTTCCGGTTGCCGATACGCGGGGAATTCATTAGACCCAAAGTGACAGCGGAGGATCACTGACTGCGCATTTAAGAATGTCTGTTCTGGAGACAATGCCCACTATCCGACAACTGTCTTCGACGATGGGCACAGCATCCAGTCTTTTTTCAACCAACAGGGTCGCTATTCGTCGAACATCGGTCACCGGGTCAGCGCAGTAAATACTGCTATGGGCGCTTACAAAGCAGTCCGCTACCGAGCTTGATAAACTATTGCGCTGCTCGTCGTCACTGAGTAGATATTCGTAAAATTGTCTTCTCGATAGCAGCCCGATCAATTGCTGGCGGTCATCGACAATGGGGAATGCTTGAAATGGAAAAGCCCGGAAGTGCTCGGCAGCTTGCGATAAAATCCACAGCGATGAAATACATTGGGCAGGCCGCGTCATAATCTGATACGCGTGATAAACAACCTCTTTATTGCCTTGCTGTACCAGCATATCGCCATATTGCCTGGCATTCTTGGCTGCAGCCTGATCATCCGCAGGATTGCCCGGTTGCATCGGGAACGTTGGTGGATCTCCGGCATCATCGAGGTCAATAACCGTTCGTTCTGAACGGATGCCTGTCGTTTTCTCTACACGGCGTAAACTCTCCAATGTACCGTTAAAAGTTCTTCCCGTGCTGTCAAATACATAGAACATTCATCGCTCCGTGCTTAAAGGGTTATATCAAACTGCAACAATGAAACTAAACAAGATTTCTCGCTGCGCTGCGTCTTTTTGCTTCTCCCTAACTGTTCAAGCTAGCGTAATCCCTCACGTTAACCTGCAATGACTCAAAGCATAATTCCAGCAATACAACATATAAAGACGATTTATCTATCGCGGAAAATCGTAGATACCGATGCATCTAATTCAACGGGCCAATCGAAACAAGCAATATCAGAATGAACATGCCAAACCAAAGTACAGTGGATGTCCCCGGCTGGGTTCTGGCAAGTTAAGTGTTTGAGACGAAGACAATCGGACCGGTTACAATCAAGCAACCGCCCTGCTCCATTCTGCAAACGCACTAATCCTAAGATCACGGTAATTCTGCGCGCCAACCAGATGTCTCCCAAGATTGAATAGATTACTCACCGCAGCATGCGCACCCAAGAATGGCTGCGCCTGCTTCACTGACTTGAACCGTCTCATCCCTCGCTCTCTCACCCTGGTCGGCTCATGTGATTGCTCTGCCCGATTATTCTCATACTGCTTGGTACTGTGGATCGTCTCGGGAATCAGTTCCCTATGCGCGACACCATAGCCGCGCAGTTTGTCGGTGACGATCTTTCTCGGTTCGGTGCCATGGTTTCGTAGTAATCGTCTGAAGAAGCGCTTTGCAGCGGCCCCATCACGCTTTGCCTGGAGATACACATCAACAATCTCGCCGTCTTGATCGACAGCGCGCCATAGATAGTGCTGTCTGCCATTGATCTTCACAAAGACTTCATCAATGCAGAAGGTGTCGCTGAAGCCTCGGTGCTTTCGTTTCAGCCGCCGAGCATACAACGCACCGAACTTGATGCACCAGAGACGAATTGATTCGCGACTGACGGTGATGCCTCACTCAGCGAGTAGATCCTCGATATCCCGGTGGCTCAGGTTGAAGCGAAAGTAGAGCCAGACGGCACAAGAGATGATATCTGAAGGGAATCGGTGGCGCTTGTATGTATTCATGCGCCGATTCTACCAAGTTCGGGGAGTTAACTTGTTAGTACCGTCTCACCCGCTTAAGCTGCCAGTACCGTTTACTTGGCAGTACCGTAGTGCTTACTATGGGTAATATTCATATCAGGTATCCAACATGAAGAGATGGAATGGCTGGGGCGACGACGAGAATGCGCTCGACTACGAACTAAGCACCACTGCCCAGGGCTTTCTTGAAGGCCTGATAGGAAAATCCGCGCCGCTGCAGGATGCGAGTCTGGAGAGCGTTCTGAGCAGAGTGCCTCCATCACGACTCGCGCCACACGAGCTCTACAGCCTGGATGCAGAAGATCGTTTGCGCCACGCACGCGGCCAGAGCCTGCCTGATTGGTTGGCCCTTCGCAGTGGTGAGTTCGGTGTATTTCCTGACGCTGTAGCATTTCCCCAAAGCAGCGAAGAGGTGCAGTCTCTGCTGCAATACGCCGCAGCACAGCAGATTGATGTAATTCCCTATGGCGGAGGTACCTCTGTCGTGGGACACATCAACCCCGAGGACAACGGCCGTCCAGTGCTCACCATTGATATGACGCACATGAATTCATTGTTGCACCTGGACAAAGAGAGCCAGATCGCCACCTTTGGCGCCGGCACAATCGGGCCCAAAGTGGAATCGCAGCTTGCAGCCCAAGGCTATACCCTGGGGCATTATCCACAGTCCTGGGAACTGTCTACCATTGGCGGTTGGGTCGCCAGCCGATCCAGCGGGCAGCAGTCCCTGCGCTATGGCAGGATCGAACAGATCTTTGCCGGAGGCCGGATTGAAACATTGAAGGGCACACTGGATATCCCGACTTTTCCTGCCTCATCCGCAGGACCCGATATACGGGATTTTTTCCTCGGGACCGAAGGTCGCATGGGCATCATTACTGAGGTCAAGGCCCGGGTCACGCCGCTCCCTCAACAGGAATCTTTCCATGTGCTGTTCTTTCCGAGCTGGGAAGAAGGACGCGCGGCGGTGCGGGAAATCGTCCAGAGCAAAATGCAACTTTCCATGATGCGTCTGAGCAACGGTATCGAAACTTTTACCCAGCTTAAGCTGGCTGGCGATGAACGCGTGATTGCCCTGTTGGAAAAATTTCTGAGTCTGCGCGGTGCCGGTGAAGAGAAGGTCATGTTCACTTTTGGCGTCACCGGCTCAAAGGGCCAATGCAAATCCGCCCTGAAACTTACCCGACAAATCGCCCGTCGCCATGGGGGTGTGGGTGCAGGGCCAGCACTAGGAAAAAAATGGGAACACAGTCGTTTTCGTTCTCCCTATTTGCGCCACGGACTGTGGGACGCAGGCTATGCTGTTGATACCATGGAAACGGCCATAGACTGGGTGCGAGTGCCCGAGGCCGTTGATGGCATCCAGACCAGTATCGCCAATGCGCTGCAAGACGATGGCGAGACGGTGCATGCATTTGCCCACCTTTCGCACATGTACGGTCAGGGCTCCAGTATTTATGTGACCTATATCTTCCGCTGTGGCGACGGCTACGACGAAACGTACTCTCGGTGGGAAAAACTGAAAGCGGCGGGGGCTGAAGCCATTGTCCGACACGGCGGTACCATCAGCCATCAGCACGGGGTGGGTAAGGATCACGCAAAATATCTGCCCGCAGAAAAGGGTGAGCTGGGTATTGCAGCAATTGAGGGGCTGGTAAAGCTGTTCGATCCGCAGCAACAAATGAACCCCGGGAAACTCCTTCCATGAAAAATTGGCTGCGATGCCAGGCTCAAAGATGAAAGCTGGAAACACAAGTTTTAACGATCGAGACACTCTATGGCAGGAACTGCAGAAGGGTGACAATAGCTGGGATTTGGTGATTGTCGGCGGCGGCATCATCGGCGCCGGTATTTTGCGTGAAGCCGCCAGACGTGGCATCAAGGCCGTATTGATTGAACAGCGGGATTTCGCCTGGGGCACGTCCAGTCGATCCTCCAAGATGGTTCATGGTGGCTTGCGCTATATCAGCCACGGCGACATCAAGTTAACCAGAGATTCCCTCAGGGAGCGAGAGAGGCTTCTGCGGGAAGCCCCGGGGCTTATCGCGCGCATGGGGTATTACTTCACCCTCAAGAAAGGTCAGTTTCCCGGTCGAATTCCGTTCGGCATTTTGCTGTCTTTGTATGACGGCTTGGCGGGCATCAAGAACCATCGACATTTCAACAAAACCTCCGTCCAGGATCATTTCCCCGGTATTAGCACTAACGGCTTGAAGGGCGCCATGTATTACACAGACACCGTCACCGACGACGCGCGGTTGGTGTTACGCGTACTACAAGATGCTACCGAGGCCGGTGGCCACGCACTTAACTACGTGAAGGTTGAATCCCTGCTAAAAACCGCAGGACAGGTGACCGGTGTTGTACTGAACAATGCAGAAAATGGAGAGCAGCTTGAATTAAGCTGCAAGTCAGTCATTAGCGCCACGGGTGCCTGGGCGGATCGCCTGCGTAACGAAGTTAACCCGGAGAAGCGCATTCGTCCTCTACGCGGCAGCCACCTGGTGCTTCCGATGGCAAAGCTACCCGTGGAAGATGCACTTACGCTGTTTCACCCTGTCGATAAACGTCCGGTGTTTATCTTCCCCTGGGAAGGCACCACGGTGATAGGCACTACAGACCTGGATCATGACCAGGATCTGGACGAAGAGCCTGTTATCAGTGAGAAAGAGCTGAATTACCTGCTGGAAGCAGTACATGCGCTGTTCCCGGAGCACAAGGTTTCCAGTGCCGACATTATTTCAACCTGGTCGGGCGTCCGCCCAGTGATCGGCACTGAAGAAGGCAGGGACCCTTCCAAAGAAAGGCGGGATCATGCTGTCTGGTGCGACGCAGGACTGGTAACAGTGAGCGGAGGAAAACTCACGACCTTCCGTTTGATTGCGCTGGATGCCATCAACGCTGCGGCGAAAACTCTGGGCAACATCGAAACAAAGAACAACGATGATGCAATTTTCAAAGTGCCGGGCGTTAATGTGGATGAACTCAACACCTCTGATAAGCAGTGGGCTCAGCGCTTGATCGGTCGTTATGGTGAGCATGCCAAAGCCTTGCTAAATGAAGCGAGTGATGCAGAGCAACAAAAAATTGAGAATACACAATTTTGTCTAGCAGAATGTCGCTGGGCAGCGCGCAACGAAACTGTTGTGCACTTGGATGACTTACTGCTGCGACGCACGCGTCTGGGATCACTGTTAGAGCGTGGTGGTGAATCCCTGTTTCCGGAAATTGAAAAAATCTGTGCGCAAGAATTGCAGTGGGATGCCCAGCGCTGGCAATCTGAACTGGACCGTTATCGCGACATCTGGTTAAAGCACTATTACCTGCCTGAAGCGTGAACCCCCCTCCGGAATCATACGATGAAGAGTGAGAAGGACTATATTCTGGCTATCGACAACGGAACCCAAAGCGTTCGGGCTCTGGTTTTCGATCTTCAGGGGCAGCTGGTTGCCAAAAGCAAAGTAGAGATTGAGCCCTATTTCTCCGACAATCCGGGTTGGGCTGAACAACATGCCGATTACTTTTGGGACAACCTCTGCAAAGCGTGCAATGCGCTCTGGCCACAACTCGACTTCCCCAAAAGTGCGATCAAGTCCGTCGCCCTCACCACACAGCGCGCCACAGTCGTTAATCTGGACCGGGATGGTAAACCACTGCGCCCTGCTATTGTCTGGCTTGATCAGCGCCTGGAAAAAAATTTACCCAACATGGGAATATGGAGCATGCTTCTTACTCTGGCGGGAGAGAAGGAAACCGTCGGTTTTTTTCGCAGCCAGTCTGAGGCGCACTGGATCAAGAATAACCAACCGGAAATCTGGGAGAAAACAGCCAAATTCCTATTACTTTCCGGCTACCTGACCTACCAACTAACGGGAAAGTACGTCGATTCTGTGGCGAGTCAGGTCGGTTACCTCCCTTTCAATTTCAAGCGCCATGAATGGGCCGGTCCGCTGGACTGGAAGTGGCAAGCACTGCCTATAAAGCGCAACCAGTTGCCCGATCTCGTGCCCGCTGGGTCGCCCCTTGGCACGATCAGTGCGCAGGCCGCACAATTGACTGGAATTCCTGAGGGCTTGCCCCTGATCTCCGCAGGGGCAGACAAGGCCTGTGAGGTACTCGCCTCGGGCTGCCTCAGTCCCGATACCGGGAGCCTCAGTTACGGCACAACCGCAACCTACAACAGCACTAGCAGTCGCTATATAGAAAACATCAAGCACGTTCCCGCCTACCCCGCCGCCATGCCCAATGCCTATAACACCGAGACGATTGTGCAGCGCGGCTACTGGATGGTGAACTGGTTTAAACGCGAATTTGGCCTGCGCGAACAGCGCATAGCGAAGGAGCGCGGCGTCGAGGTAGAGAGCTTGTTTGATGACCTCATCAGGGAAGTTCCAGCCGGCTCGATGGGCTTGATCGTACAACCCTATTGGTCACCCGGTGTCCGCATACCCGGGCCGGATGCCAAAGGCGCCATGATTGGATTTGGCGATGTCCACACGCGCGCTCACATTTACCGTGCGATTATTGAGGGGCTGACATACGCTCTGCGAGAAGGCAAAGAGCGCCTGGAGAAGCGCAGCGGTCACACGATCACCACGCTGAAGGTCTCCGGCGGCGGCTCCCAGAGTAATGAAGCCATGCAAATTACCGCCGACATATTTGGCCTTACGGTCGAGCGCCCGCATACTTATGAAACCTCAGGTTTGGGAGCTGCAATCAATGCTGCGGTGGGCATCGGCCTCTACCCAGACTATCAAACCGCTGTAGACAACATGACCCACGAGGGAGACCGCTTCACCCCTATCGAAGAACACGTTCGTATTTACGACCAGCTGTACAACGAGGTCTACCTCAAAATGTACGACAGACTGAGTCCCTTGTACGGCTCAATTCGGGAAATAACCGGTTATCCCTTTTAAAGGTACTGGAAAATTAACTTCTCTGGATCGGCCAAATGCACGCCTAGGATTCAAGCAACCGCCCTGCTCCATTCTGCAAACGCACTGAGCCTCAGATCCCGATAGTGTCGCGTACTCACAAGATGCCGACCAAGGTTGAATAGATTACTCACCGCAGCATGCGCACCCAAGAATCGCTGCGCCTGCCTCATCGACTTGAACTTCCGCATTCCGCGCTCCCTTACCCTGGTCGCCTCATGCGATTACTCTGCCCGATTATTCTCATACTGCTTGGTACTGTGGATCGCCTCAGGAATCAGCTCCCTATGAGCCACCCCATAGCTGCGCAATTTATCGGTCACGATCT
>JBLFXU010000058.1:0-11490 GCA_047609575.1 Bacteroidia bacterium
CAAATCAAAGGGTCGCCTTTTTTCCCAGCGTGGCTCCTCCCCATGCGCGACCCGCAGATGCCAGGAGAACACACGTGACGGCGTTAGATACTCGGCCGCCACTCCTCGAAGCACACTGGCACTAGCAGCACTACGCTTTATAGCCAGCAAATCGGTACCAGGACGCACTGACTTACCATCAATGCAGTCAAGACTGACTCCGAGACTGGAAAGTGGCACATCCGCGCCGTCAAAATCATCAACAATATCCAACCCGGCGCCCACATCAAGCGCCCAGGGCTGACGGCTACAATCGACCGCAGGCATGGCAAAAGCAATCGAATCACCATCCAACACCGACGCATAGAAGCCCACCATAGCGAGTTCCCGGCTGAGTATTCGCAGCGCATGGCGGCCATTTTCCTGCAGTCGGCCCACCTGCTGCTCATACAAATAGTTTCGTTGACTGGCCGTGTAAGCCACAATCATGGCAGCGCTCAAAACAACCCCAAGCCCCATGGACACGAGTAGTTCAACGAGCGATATACCACGATTGCGGACAAACATTACGAGGCGCCGGTATATGTCGACAGCATCACATGACGGCGCCACGCCCCCTCCTCACCTGCACCGCCCTCTCCTTCTTCACAGGCGTCAGGACTCACCGCTAGCAATGCATTCAACCCTCGCCAACTGATGCTCACCGTTGCAGTATTTTCCGAATAGGTAACGCAGACTCGTGCCTCGGGCAGCGCTGCATTTCCCGAGAAAATCAATTGCCGGCTCCAGTCCCACCAATCAAACACCACCAGATCGCTGGGCGCACAAGGCATGTGATAACAGTCGATAGGAGGATTCGAGGGAGGATGATCAACCGCGCTGAGGGTCTGCGCCGCATAATGGGCAGCCTCACCGGCGTTAAGCTCGATCCTTACCAGCAAATCCGCCGCCAAAGATGTTGCAAGTGACCGATCCAGTGCAGCCTGAATACTGCGCTGCCCTGACAGCTGTGCGGACAGAAGGCCCAGCATGCCCGCAGAAAAAATTGTCAGGGCAACCATGAACTCAATCATGCCAAACCCGGTAGCATGAGAATTCAAAGGTGCACTCTGGGCAGCCACGCTGCGGTATCTCAGCCAACAGGGCATGGATGCACCCCCCGTTCCAGACGCGCGCGACCCACGATATTGGTAACAATACTGATCGAGTTACTGGTACTGCCACTGGGAGGACAAAATAGAAAAGTATGATTGCTGTGCGTGGTTCCGTCAGACAAGAAACTAAACAGAGCTGCCGCCGCAGCAGTCCCTGCCCGATTCGTCAGGCGATAACCAGGAGGTGAGCTATTAAACACATGCAATACTGGCTCACCGTTTTCATCTACCGTTCGATTCCGATCTCTGTTTACAAAGATGATCCAACCATCTGTGTAGACCCCGTCGCAGGCAGCCACTCCTGTACGTGCCATACTGGAGGGACAAACACTCACCGTTAGATTGCGCTGCACCGCCTCCGTACGGGCGAGCTGCAGCGCAGCCAACAGCCTATTCGCCTCCGCCGACAGCCTAGCCCTGTGTAGGGTTTCTGTGACGCTGGGGGATACAGCTGACAGGATCAAGCCCGCTATCAGCAGCACGATCAGCAATTCTATAAGAGTCAGCCCCTGTAATGAGGCAGGACCAAGCGCACTGTCCATGGAAGCCCTCCTTGAGCGACTCACAATAGACAGTTGGAAACGTTATTCCAGCGCTTGGCGGGAATTACCAGAAAACGGCGGGATAGGATTAAGCGCCTGGTTGCCAGGCGCGGGATATTACAAACTTAGTGCATTACAGGTTTAGTGCATCAATTCGCAATTCGCGGGGCAGGGAAAAGGTGATATTTTCCGGCCGCCCTGCCACCTCAATGGGCGCGTTAGCTCCCAATGCACAAAGGCCATCGACCACTTCTTGCACTAAAACCTCGGGAGCTGAGGCGCCCGCCGTCACACCGATACGGCTTTTTCCCGTCAGCCAGGCGGGGTCAATATCCTGGGCACCATCCAGCAGGTGGGCCTCGGCGCCCATGCGTTCTGCCAGTTCACGCAGGCGATTGGAATTGGAGCTGTTGGGCGATCCGACTACTAGCAATAGGTCGCAGCGTGAAGCCATTAGCTTCACCGCATCCTGCCGATTCTGGGTGGCATAACAAATATCATCTTTACGCGGACCCTCAATCTTGGGAAAACGCTCGCGCAGGATATCGATGACACGCGCAGTGTCATCCATCGACAGTGTCGTCTGCGTAACAAAAGCCAGATTGTCAGGATCCCGAACAACAAGCTCCGCAGCCTGCTGATCATCTTCCACCAGGTATATATCGCCGCCAGCACCGCGGTCGTACTGCCCCATAGTGCCCTCGACTTCAGGATGCCCTCGGTGTCCGATCAAAATACACTCTCTACCCTGGAGACTGAGGCTGGCCACCTCGACGTGCACTTTGGTCACCAGTGGGCAGGTAGCATCAAAAACTTTCAGCGCGCGCTTGCCTGCCTCTTCACGAACGGCCTTGGACACGCCGTGTGCACTAAAAATGACGATACAATCGTCGGGCACCTCTTCCAGTTCCTCGACGAACACAGCACCGCGGGCCCGAAGATCTTCTACAACAAATTTGTTGTGCACCACTTCATGCCGCACATAGATCGGCGCGCCAAACACTTCAAGGGCTCGATTGACGATATCGATGGCACGATCGACACCAGCACAGAAACCGCGCGGATTGGCCAATTGAATTTCCATCTGTATTCGCGTCCTCAGTTAAGCTTGCCGGGAGCCGGCTCAGTGCAGTGCCGCCGCTTCAACCCGGTGGATTTGCACATCAAATAAAATCGTACGGCCTGACAGGGGATGATTGAAATCAATCGTCACCTCTTCGTCATCAAAGGCGATAATCATTCCGGGCAATTCACCACCAGCCGGGTCGCCAAAAGAAAAAACCAAACCAATTTCCAAATCAATATCGTCGTCAAACTGGTCACGTGGAAGCGTCTGCAAATTGTTGTCATTGGGCTGGCCAAATGCATTTTCCGGCATCACCGTATACATCTGGCGCTCGCCCGCGGACATGCCAAAAATCAGGCGCTCAAAGCCGGGCAGGAGACTACCATCGCCGATAACAAAATCCACGGGCTCGCCACCGAAGTTAGTATCGACTTCGGAGCCGTCCTCCAGGCAAACTGAAAAATTCAGGAATACCCGGGTTCCCTCGCTGACAGGCACTGCGATCATTGTACCGATCCCTCCTTGCTGTCTGACGGCTCCCCTTTTTGCAAAAAACTGTCCAAAATCATACAGGCAGCACCTACACTGATTGCCGAATCCGCCACATTAAATGCAGGAAAATAGCGGTTCTGGTAGTGCACAGAAATAAAGTCCACCACATAACCTAGCGTTACTCGATCCCACACATTACCCAGCGCGCCACTGAGTATCAGTGCCAGGCTCAAGGCGAGCAATGTTTGACTCCTGGGCAGCAGATATAACCAAATGATCAGACCAGTGCTGATTACACTCGCCACAGCAGTAAAAAAATAGCGCTGCCAGCCGCCGGCATCATCAAGAAAACTGAAAGCCGCCCCGGTATTATGTGCCAGTGTCAGATTAAACCAGGAAAACACCTGTTGCGGCTGGCCATAACTCAAATTCTCACTCGCCAAGCCTTTGGTGTACTGATCCAGGAGAATCAATACCATCGCCAGTGCATACCAAGAGACAGCAGCCAATCCATTACGCATCGAGGAATCAGGCAAAATGACGTTCCTCCCCTGCACCTTCGATATTCTCTACGCAACGCCCACACAAGGTAGGGTGAGCTGCATATTGTCCAATATCAGGACGATGATGCCAGCAACGTTCGCACTTCTCATCGTCGGACGCCGTAATCTGCAGGCGCAGGCCAGATAATTCTGTCTCGGCGCAATGACTACCTGCCTCAGACAACGGTTTTATTTGCGCTGCTGAGGTGATTAGCACGAACCTCAGTTCGTCACCCAGTGCGGACAAAGTTGACTGCAAGCCATCGTCACAGAACAGTGTGACACTGGCATCCAGCGAACCGCGCAGAGCGCCAGAGGCGCGCTGATTCTCCATCTCACGATTGACCGCGGCGCGCACAGATATCACCTCTTCCCAGTAGCTGCGCCCCATGGGCTCTTCCTCGGCATAGCTGTGCAGGCCGTCAAACCAGAGACTCAACATGACCGATTCAGCACGTTCGCCAGGGAGATTTTCCCAGATCTCCTCGGCGGTATAGCTCAAAATAGGCGCAATCCAACGCACCAGAGCCTCCGCAATGAGGTACATCGCAGTCTGGGCGGAGCGCCTGGGAAGACTATCGGACCTCGTGGTGTACTGCCTGTCCTTGATGATATCGAGATAAAACCCACCCAGATCCAGGGCGCAGAAGTTGTGCAGCTTTTGATAAATCTGATGAAAGTGATAGCTCTCATAGGCTGCAACCACTTCTACCTGTAACTGTGCGGCACGATCAACTGCCCAGCGATCAAGTGGCAACATATCATCGAAAGCCACGGCATCCGCAATCGGATCAAAGCCGCTGAGGTTCGATAACAAGAAACGCGCTGTATTGCGGATTCTTCTATAGGAATCAGCGGTGCGCTTGAAGATTTCATCACTGACCGCCAGTTCACCACGGTAATCCGTTGCCGCAACCCAAAGACGCAGAATGTCAGCGCCAAGGTCATTCATAACTTTCGTCGCAGGGATGATATTGCCCAATGACTTGGACATCTTGCGCCCTTCACTATCAACGGTGAAACCATGCGTCAGGACCGTCTTATAAGGCGCGGCACCATCAATCGCCATTGCGGTGAGCAGAGAAGACTGGAACCATCCGCGGTGCTGGTCGGAGCCTTCAAGATACAGGTCAGCGGGGAATTGCAGCTCCTCGCGCTGTCGCAGTACACAGGCATGCGTGACACCGGAGTCAAACCATACATCCAGCGTGTCGCCGACTTTTTCATAGTGCTGCGCTTCTTCACCGAGAAGTTTAGCTGCGTCGAGATCAAACCAGGCGTCGATACCTGACAGCTCTATCCGCTGCGCGACTTCCTCGATTAATTCAGTCGTACGCGGATGCAGCTCTCCTGTCTCGCGATGCACGAACAACGTTATGGGTACGCCCCAGGTGCGCTGGCGCGAAATACACCAGTCTGGTCGACTAGCCAGCATGGAATCGATGCGGGCCTTGCCCCATTCGGGCAACCACTGCACCTGTTCCACCGCCGCCTTGGCGTCGTCAAGCAAACCATTCTGGGTCAAGCTCACAAACCATTGAGGTGTGGCGCGGAAAATAATCGGAGACTTATGGCGCCAGCAATGGGGATAGGAGTGTTCATAGGCTTCGCTATGCAATAGCACGCCGCGCTCTGCAAGAAGGCTAACGATTTCATCATTTGCTTTGAGTACATGCTGCCCTGCAAATAAAGGCGTATCCGGCAAGTACACGCCATTGCCACCCACCGGGTTATAAACTTCCAGGTCATAGCGCTGGCCCACGACAAAATCATCCTGGCCATGTCCGGGCGCGGTGTGCACTGCACCCGTGCCCGCCTCGGTCGTAACGTGCTCACCCAGAATTACCGGCACCTGTCGATCAAGGAAGCAGTGCTGCAGCATTTGGTTCTCGAGATCGCTACCCTTACATCGGCCAAGCACATTTACCTCGGGCAACTCATATCGAGCGGCACAGGATTCCGCCAGCTCCTGGGCGACGAGCAATGCCCTGCCCTGGCCCTCCAGCAGCACGTACTCCAAGTCAGGATGCAAGCTCACAGCCATGTTTGCCGGCAGCGTCCAGGGGGTTGTGGTCCAGATCGGCACTGCTATCTCACCGGCATAGCTGGCGTCACAGGCAGTGTTGAATGCCTGCGCATCCACGGCTACAAAAGCGACATCTATCGCAGGAGAAACCTTGTCCTTGTACTCGACTTCAGCTTCAGCAAGCGCAGAACCGCAGTCCATGCACCAGTGCACCGGCTTAAAACCCTTGTGCAGGTGGCCATTTTCAATAATACGAGACAGCGCCCGGACAATATTTGCCTCAAAATTAAAGTCCATGGTGAGGTAAGGATTAGACCAGTTGCCCAGCACACCCATACGCATAAACACTTCGCGCTGTGCATCCACCTGCCCCGCCGCATACTGGCGGCACTTGGCGCGAAACTCGGAGGCGGTTACCTTGTTGCCCGGCTTGCCAACTTTCTTTTCTACGTTCAATTCAATGGGCAGACCATGGCAATCCCAACCGGGTACGTACGGTGCATCGAAACCATCCAGGGTGCGCGAACGGACAATAATATCCTTGAGCACTTTGTTGACCGCATGGCCCACGTGCAAATCGCCGTTGGCATAGGGTGGTCCGTCATGAAGAATGAACTTCGGGCGACCGGCACTTTGCTGACGAATCTTTTCGTACAGCCCCATCTCCTGCCACTGCTTGAGTCGCTGGGGTTCGCGCTGCGACAGATTGGCCTTCATAGGAAAAGCCGTCTGCGGTAGATTTAGAGTCTTCTTGTAATCGCTCATAGTGTCACTTAGTAAAACCTCAAGCCCTGCTGAACCAGGCTCGTGTATTTTCTATATCCCTCGCTATATTGTCTTTTAGCTCATCAATAGAACCGAATTTCTTTTCATCTCGCAACTTGTGGCGAAAACTCACTTCAATATGCTTGCCGTACAAGTCCACATTGCGGTCGAGCAGGTGGACCTCTAAATTCGCCTTGATACTATCGTTCACCGTCGGACGCACACCGATATTGGCAACACCATTGGCGTTGTCCAGACCGGCGCCGCTCACCTGCACGGCGTAGACCCCGGACAGGGGCGCGCGCAATCGGCACAATTCCAAATTCGCAGTGGGCACCCCTAGAGTACGCCCCAACTGCCTGCCGTAGATCACCCTGCCGGATATACTGTAGGACCGACCCAGCAACTTTTCCGCAGTAGCAAAATCCGCGTTCTCCAGGACTTCCCGAATACGCGTACTACTGACCCGCTCACCTTCAATTTCAAAGGTTGGCGTAGAGCCCGCTTCATAACCGTTGCGCCTTCCTTCCTGCTGGATAAAGGCAATATCGCCCTGTCGGTCTGCTCCAAAGCGAAAATCATCACCCAACACCACATAGCGTACACCCAGGGCCTCTACGAAGATGTTGTCTACGAAGGCCTGGGCAGACATGCCACGAAATTGCTCGTTAAAGCGAATCCGCAGGAGATAGTCGGCTCCCAGTGCATCAAATGCTCGGTATTTCTCTCTAAAGCTCATTATTCTGGCAGGCGCCTGAACCGGGGCAAAGTACTCCCTGGGCAGAGGCTCGAACACAATAATAAGCGCCGGCAAGCCATGCTCTATGGACTTGTCCAGCAAATGGCGTACTACCGCCTGATGACCCAGATGCACGCCATCGAAAGCCCCTATCGTGGCGACACAACCGTGATGTCTAGGCCGCAGATTGTGCAGGCCGCGAATCAATTCCATGCAGCAAGGGCACTCAGGTAAAACCAAACGCAGAAGTATATCGGACTTGTGCTTTCGAGCCTATGGCTCAGGCGATGCTAGCAGGCGGCCTAACGCTCTGGTGGAGAAACCAACTGCCGATATCGGGTGCCCAGGGCTAGGTGGGACAGCACGTAGGCCGCAAGGCCAGCACCAACAACATAAAGAAGTTCCAGCGCGCGACGCTGCCAGGACCAGCCCAGCCAAGCTTCAGGCTCACCGCGCAGCCAGAGCAACACCACCGCCATGATCAATGTGGCACAAATCAAGCGTACGCTGTAACGTCCGAAACCCGGAGAAAACTGATAGATTTTTTCTTTGTAGAGGCCACGAAAAAGCAGCCCGGCATTGAAATACGCGGCGACGCTGGTAGCCAGCGCGAGCCCCAAATGGCCGATTCCCCAGAAGTACATAAGCGGCAGTACAAACACCAGGTTCAGTAGCATGTTGACGGCCATGGCAACAATGCCGATGCGTACCGGCGTCGCCGTATTCTTCCGCGCATAGTAACCGGGTGCGAGAACTTTGATCAGCATAAAGGCGATCAGGCCGAAGCTGTATGCCCGCAGGCTAAGTGAGGCCATCTCAACATCTGTTGGCGTGAGAGCCCCGCGCTGAAACAGGGTAATCAGGATGGGCTCAGCCAACAGCACCAACGCCGCCGCGGACGGCACGCCTATCAGCAACACCCAGCGCACCGCCCAGTCCAGGGTAGCGCTGAATGACTGCTCCTGCGCCCTGGCCTGCTTGGCCGAGAGATTTGGCAGTATCACTGTGGCGATGGCGATACCAAAGACCCCCAGCGGGAGTTCCGCAAGGCGGTCAGAGTAGTACAGCCAGGAAATACTGCCAGTGGGGAGGAAGGACGCCAGGACCGTATCGAGCAACAAATTGATTTGGCTTACTGACACACCGAACAGTGCGGGCACCATCAGGACCAGAATTCGGCGTACCCCTGAATCTTTGGTATCCCAAATCGGCCGTGGCACAAGGTCCAGTCTATAGAGGGAGGGCAGCTGAAACATTAACTGGACAATGCCCGCCATAAATACAGCCCATGCCAAGGCAAACACCGGCTCATCAAACCACGGCGCTGCGACCAATGCGCCAAAAATCAGCGCAATATTCAGAAACACCGGCGTGAAAGCCGGCACGGCAAACCGACCGTAACTGTTAAGAATGGCGCCACAGTAACCTGTAAGTGAAATCAGCATCAGGTAGGGAAAAGTGATGCGCATCATTTCGGCCGTCAGACCAAATTTTTCTGGCTGACTCAGGAATCCAGGGGCAAATATCGCCGTGACATAAGGCGCCAGGAGAACGGCCATTGCTGTGATGAGGAGCAAAGTCCCGCCCAGCACACCGGCCACCCGGTCAATCAGGCTCTTTACGGCGGTGACGCTGCCTGCCTCCTTATAATCGGCCAATACAGGAACGAAGGCTTGAGCGAAGGCTCCTTCGGCAAACAGTCGACGCAGAAAGTTGGGAATCTTGAAGGCGACGAAGAAAGCGTCGGCATTGGCGGTCGCGCCAACGAAGGAAGCGACAACGATATCGCGCAGCAAGCCAAGAACCCGAGACAGCATAGTCATGCTGCCCACCAGTGCACTGGAGCGCATTAGGCCTGGTGTTGCGTCCTGGCTAGGCTGAGGGTCGCTGTCTGCCATGGTGAGTCAGGTGGAGGCTATTGGCCTGCGCACCAGCGCTCCCGTAGATCATCAGCATGATTCTTTAGCCATAACAGGGCGATTAGCGTGTGTCCGTTGGGGACCCGATCTTGCTCTAGCAGTTGCATAGCGTCCTGTCGGGACACCGAGTGAACCAGAATATCCTCACCCTCCTCGGCCAGTCCGTGCAAGCCGCCATCAATTGCCGCATGTCGCACGCGACCGCAGAACAGGCGCACTTGCTCAGTACAGGCACCGGCACTGGGAAATACTGTGGCAATGGGAACCAGGTCTGACAACTCGCAGGCCGCT
This sequence comes from Bacteroidia bacterium, assembly GCA_047609575.1. GTDB lineage: Bacteria > Pseudomonadota > Gammaproteobacteria > Pseudomonadales > Halieaceae > Marimicrobium. The sequence goes on from JBLFXU010000058.1 coordinate 9,516, forward strand.
TCTTCCATCGCTTCCCTTGCAATAACCTGCTCATCGGACTCCCCTTCTTCGACCACACCGGCAATGAGCTCCAGCATCCAGGGACTGTCATTACCCCGAATGGCACCGGGCCGAAATTGCTCCACCATTACCAGGGTATCTGTGACAGGGTCGTAGGGCAGGACGCCGACAGCATCACCCCGATCGAACACCTCACGCATGAGGGGCTCACTCCAGCCGCCCTCAAAGCGCCTGTGCTGCAGGGTTAACTTGCGTATGCAAAAATGCCCGGAGTACACAGGTTCGTCCTCCAGAATGCGTACATCCTGAGCACCAAAGCGCAGCGAGATAGCCATCAGAACCGGCTCTCGGTGTACCAATTGACGTCGCGAGCGTGCTGATCGACCTGTTCGACCACGTCCAGGATCATGGCAAACAGAGCCATACGCACCAAAATACCATTGTCCGTCTGACGAAAAATGGCCAGGTTCGGGTTGTCATTGAGATCTTCATCCAACTCGCGAGCGTGCTCTCGGGAGTCCCGTGGCATGGGGTGCATGATGACGGTATTCGGCTCGCAATGGTGCGTGTACACCGCTTGATTCAAGCGGAATCGGCCACGATACAGGTCGGCTTCTTCCTGAGAACTGAAGCGCTCTTCCTGAATGCGCGTTGAATACACGATATCAACGTGGGAGATACTCTGCTCAAGCTGATCCGATTCCATCACCTGGTGGCCGGTCTGGCGCAGTAATTCAACAATCTCACCCGGCATTTTCAGGGCATCCGGTGACACCAGCACCACCTGTGCGTCGGAAAACAGCCGCAGGAGTTTACACAGTGAATGTACGGTACGGCCATATCGCAGGTCACCGACCATGGCAATACGCAGCTGGTCCAGGGAACGCCCAGAGCCAGCCAGTTCACTGCGAATGGTATACAGGTCCAGCAACGCCTGACTAGGATGTTCATTGCTGCCGTCGCCGCCGTTGATAACGGGCACCCTGCTGGCAGCCGCAAATTCAGCGATAGAGCCGGACTGCGGGTGACGCATGGCGATCACGTCGGAATAGCCGCTGAGCACTCGCGCGGTATCGTAAAGGGATTCGCCCTTGGCAATGGCGGAATTCTCGAAGCCTGTGGTCTCTCGCACCTCGCCCCCCAGCAGATTAAATGCGCTACCAAAGCTGACCCGCGTCCGTGTGCTGGGCTCGAAAAACATAGAACCCAGAATAGCGCCATCCAAAACGCGGGTGACCCTCTGACGCTGGGCATAAGGCGCCATACGGTCGGCTACCGCAAATATCTGTTCTACGTCATCCCGTTCAAACTGCTGCACGGAGAGAATGTGGCTGCCGGCAAATTCCAAGACTGGGCTCCCCTTGTATGGTTGATTTGAGCTTCTGGCTAAATCGGTGCTGCACATTATAAAGGGGGCCAAGTGCCCTGCCCATGTGCGTAATACCGTAGAAATTACCGACCTTCAGGACAACAGGGTATCGGCGTAGTCCAACAACTGATTGAGCAACTGGCGCTGCTCATCCGTGACTTCATCGCTGGCCAGCAGGCTCTCTATCTCTTCCTGAAAGGCATCCAGACAGATACTTCCTCCCCCATCTGGCTCGGTGAGGCGCTGATAGCGGTATTCCTCCCACTCCGCCTGCTCTTCAGCAGACAGGCTCTCGGGGAAATTCCGCGCACGGTAGCGAAACAGTAAATGGGGCAGTCTGCTGTCTTCAAAGGGGTAGGTTGTCGTCGCGAGGCCCTCAGGGGTCTCGGCGCGCACATCATCCATCAGTCGCTTGTCAGCACCGGAAAAAAAACCGCCCCCATACAGCATAAGATCCGGGTCTTTTTGCTCGGGAAATTTGCGCGAGGAATACACCTCCTGCACCAACTGCTCAAACGCCGCCCCATCAGCCTTGCGGTATTCCCGCAGCGCCGCAAGGTGGGCTCGGGCCCGATCTCCGCTGATACCAAGGCGCTGGGCGGTAGC
>JBLFXU010000059.1:0-11482 GCA_047609575.1 Bacteroidia bacterium
GCCGTGGGCTCATGCTTACCCAGTCCTCCGCCCTCTATCATCGCGGGGCCGGCCATACCAATCCATGAGTTGCGGGTGGCAATGCGAAAATCAGCGCAACCAAAAAGCGCGGCGTTACCGGCAAAACAATACCCGTTATTGACAGCAATGCGGGGCACTTTTCCGTTGAGCGCTGCCCAGGTATGGAAGGAGCGGATGTTCAGGCCCGCTATTTGTGTCAGTACATCCGTATCGCCGGGTCTACCGCCACCACCCTCTGTGTACATAACCAGCGGCAGGGATTGCGCCATGGCCAGCTCACAAATACGGTCGAGTTTCTTGTGGTGGAAATAGCCCTGCGAGCCTGCGAGCACGGCGTAATCATTGACGATTACACCCGCGCGGCCACGCTGGGGCCCAACCACATCACTATTGATGGTGCAGGTACCGGTGATGATACCGTCCGCGGCAGTACTGCTCTGCAGGTCATCGTAGTCGCGACGACTGCGCTGCGCTGCTACCGCAAATTGGCCGTACTCCTGCAAGCTCCCCTCGTCGACAAGGTCAGCGAGGTTTTCACGGGCTGTACGATAGCCCTTGGCGTGACGCTTATCGCGAGCCACTGCCCTGGCTTCATCCAGGGTGCGCTCTACGCGCTCGCGATAGGCGTCAAATTCCGGCCTGTTTTCACTGTCCATTGCTTACTCCGGTGAAAAACTTGTCACCGAACCGGGCACTGACGCGCCGGATCGACGTGTATTATTTTTGCTCTTTTCCCCGTGACTGTACATCGCCACGGCGACTGGCGATTGCATCACCCGATACGCTGTTATTGACGTAGCCCATCACGTTTCGTTCCATCGCCAGACCTGCCGCAAGGCTGGTGTTAAGGCCGTCGTTCACCATCTTCTTATAGACCTTAACCGTCTGCGGCACACAGCCGACGATATCCCTGGCAACTTTTCGACATTCATCGAGCAAGCTATCGGGATCAACAACGCGACTGACCAGCCCCCATGCGGCGGCTTGCTCAGCGCTAATAAAATTTCCCGTAAAATGCGCTTCTCGCGCGCGACTTGGTCCAATAATCCGTGCCAGCTTCTGCGACAGCCCCCAACCCGGAGCAAGTCCGACCCGGCAGTGAGTGTCGGCAAAACGCGCGTTTGAAGACGCCAAAAGAATATCGCCTACCAGCGCCAGCTCAAAACCGCCAGTTGCCGCTACGCCATTCACACCAACAATGATCGGGCGGTCAAAAGCTTCCATGGCAGCCACAATATCGTGCTTACCGTGAATTTCATAAACAGCCATTCCCTCAGGACTCTCACTCATTGCCTTCAAGTCCAGGCCGGCACAAAAAGCACTGCCTGCCCCGGTGAGAATAACCGCGCGCACATCGGGATCGCGATTTAGTTCTTCAAACGCCGCACACAGCTGGGTCAATAGCTGCGGTGACAATGCGTTACGCGCATCCGCTCGATTCAATGTCAGAACCGCGTAACCTTCGGCTCGCTCAAGCAATAGCTGATGTTCACTCATGGGACTACTCCGGGATCACCGACCCTTCCAGACGGGTGCTCTTTTTTGCATAAAGGCGACAGCACCCTCGGTGGCGTCTTCACTGTTGATACAAATGTGTTGCAACTTGGCTTCGGTAGAAATTGTGTCGCCAACGTTTTGCTCCAGGGCGAAGTTAACCGCCTGCTTGGCATAACGCATAGACAAGGGCGCACGCTGGGCAATCTCGGTCGCCCAGGCAAGCGTCTCTTCAAGTAAGGTGTCCGCCGGGACAACACGATTGCACAGGCCCCAATCCAGACATTTCTGAGCCGAGACTTTTTCCCCGGTAGCAATCACTTCGTACGCTCTTTTACGCCCCAGAGTGCGGACCAGATGCCAGGTAGCGCCGCCGTCCGGCACCAGGCCAATAGCCGCAAAGGCCTGGTAAATAAAAGCGTTGTCCGCCATTACGGTGAGGTCGCAGACCATACCAAAAGCACTGCCGATACCCGCACAGGGGCCGTTAATAGCGCTTATCCATGGCTTCGGTGCCTCCTGTATCTCCATCAACGGTGGCTTAAACTCACCATTGAGTTGGTCTTCCACATGAAACTCGCCGCCCGTGCTATCACCGGCGGGCATTTCGGTAAGGTCGGCACCGGCACTGAATGCCCGCCCTGCCCCGGTCAGAATAACAACACGGATGCTGTCATCTTCATTCACTTCGCGCACCGCAGGTAGCATTTCGGCACGCAGGGACGCGTTAAAGGCATTCAATGCATCCGGTCGATTCATACTCACCACGGCGACCGAACCGTGACGTACTATTTCGATACTCTTGTAGTTACTCATGCGCTTCTTCCTGTCTAAAACTAGTTGATGGAGCCCGAGGCTTTGAGTTCGGCTAGTTCCTGCTCACCAAATCCCATGGCGGACAACACCAAATCGGTATCCTGACCCACGTCATGACCACCGTGCTGCACTTGCGACGGTGTGCGACTGAACCGCGGTGCAGGCGCTGGCTGGGTCATGCCATCCAGCTCGATATAGGTTCCGCGCTCCACGTTGGCAGGGTGCTTGGGCGCGTCCATAAAATTCAGCACCGGAGCAAAGCACACATCGGTGCCTTCCATAAGCTCACACCACTGTGCCTGCGTTTTGGTCAAAAACACCTCGGTCATTTTTTCCTTCTGTTCTGGCCATTTGCTTTGGTCGTTCTGGGCACCAAACTCCTCCTCAGAAAGACCGGCAAGCTCTTTGAGTAAGGCGTAAAACTGCGGCTCGATAGAGCCGATGGAAATATACTCGCCGTCGGCACATTCGTAGGTATCGTAAAAATGCGCGCCGCCATCAAGCAGGTTAGACCCGCGCTGGGTTTCGTCCCACATACCGAAAGATTGAAAACCGTAGAACATCCACATCAGTTGCGCAGCCCCATCGACCATGGCCGCATCAATGACCTGGCCCTGGCCAGAGTTAGCCGCTTCTAGCAACGCGGCCAATACACCATTAACCAACAACATGCCGCCGCCGCCAAAATCGCCAACCAGGTTCAGCGGAGGTACCGGCTTCTCGCCCTTACGACCCATGGCGTACAGTGCGCCGGTGATAGAGATGTAATTGATGTCGTGACCGGCCGCTTGTGCCAATGGTCCCTCTTGGCCCCAACCCGTCATCCGTGCAAACACCAACTTGGGATTGCGTGCCAGGCACACATCCGGCCCTATACCCAGCTTCTCGCAAACACCAGGACGATAGGGGTCGATCAATACGTCGGCATTCTCAACCATGCGCAGTAGCGTTTCGACGCCCTCTGCAGATTTCAGGTTTACAGCAACCGACTTCTTGCCGCGAGCACTGACATCCTTCATCACTGCACCGCCGGCGCGATCAATACGAATGACTTCCGCACCCATGTCGGCCAGCACCATGCCACCCATAGGCGCCGGGCCTATGCCGCCAAGCTCGATAACCGTATATCCGTTCAGTGGGCCCATACTTAATACTCCAAGACTGCAAAAAAAAGGCGCCGAGGAGAACCTCGGCGCCGGGTGGGATACGCCTTACTTGGGCTGCATGCGAATACCGCCATCCATGCGGATACATTCGCCATTGATGTAATCGTTTTCTACCAGGTGTTGGGCCAACTGAGCGATTTCGTCGGCCTTACCCAAACGCTTGGGATACAGCACCTGACTGGCCAGCGGCGTCAAAAATTCGGCGATTTCAGGGGTCATCTCTTCTACACCGCCCATCATCAACGGCGTTGCTATGAGGCCTGGAACAATCGTGTTCACCCGAATACCCAGGACTGCCAGGTCCCTGGCGATCGGCAGAGTCATGCCAACAACGCCGCCCTTCGACGCAGAATAGGCTGCCTGACCAATCTGACCTTCGTAGGCTGCAACAGACGCTGTGTTGATAATCACACCACGGCCGCCGTCATCATTGAGTGGCGCGTTGTCGGACATTTTCTCGGCACACAGACGCAGCACATTGAATGTGCCGACCAGATTGATCTGAATGATCATGTTAAAGGCATCCAGCGGGAATGGACCCTTCTTGCCCATGGTGCGCTGGGCATTGCCGGTTCCGGCAAAGTTACAGCAAATGTGAATGGCACCAAACGCGTCCATAGTGGCGGCAATACCTGCCTGCACAGATTCTTCGCTGGTCACATTCACGTTACAGAAGATAACGCTATCGCCCATCTCTGCCACCAGGGCATTGCCCTTCTCTTCATTCATGTCGAAAATAGCGGCCTTGCCGCCATTAGCAACAAATCGCCTGACGGTCGCACGACCAAGGCCTGATGCACCACCGGTAATCACTGCAACTTTATCTTTAATATCCATGTTGTATCTCCTGTTGAGGTTTTAGATTAAAATTTTCGGGTTGAGATTTTCGATTAAAAATTTCGGGTGTTGTGGGGAGTATAGTCGTCACTCAGGCAATCGCGGCTGATAATGATTTTCATCACCTCCGAACTGCCCGCATAAATAGTCGAGATTTTGGCATCCGTATACTGCCGGCTGATCGGGTACTCATCCATGTAACCGTGACCACCGTGCAACTGTAAGCCCAGCTCGGCCATGGCAACCTGCAACTCGCTGGTGATCAATTTCGCCTTCGCGGCGTCTACCGCAGTCAGTTGCCCGGCGGCAAAAGACTTCACGCAATGGTCCACATAGACCTGGGCAAAATCGATCTCTGAGCGTTTTTCCGCCATTTTAAACTGGGTGTTCTGGAATGCAGCAACGGTCTTACCGAACGCCTTACGCTCCTTCACATAGTCAGCGGTGAGATCCCAGGACAGCTGCGCAGCAGCCAGATAGCCAACTGCGCCAATGAGACGCTCTTCTGCCAAGCCTTCCATCAGGTAATAAAAGCCATTGCCAGGCTCACCCAACACATTGTCTTTAGGCACCTTCACATCGCTAAAGAACAACTCAGACGTGTCCTGCGCTTTCAGGCCCATCTTTTTCAGGTTGCGGCCTCGCTCAAAGCCCTCCATGCCCCGCTCCACCAGGAACAGGGTCATGGCGTGGGGATTGTTCTCTGGATCTGTTTTAGCCGCCACAATGACCACATCGGCGTTGATACCGTTGGAGATGAACGTTTTGGAGCCATTCAGCACCCAGTGATCGTCTTGCTCCACGGCATTGCTGCGCATACCGGCCAAATCGGAGCCTGCATCCGGTTCAGTCATGGCAATGGCCAGGATACTCTCGCCACTGACGCACTTGGGCAGAATACGCTCGCACTGCTCGACGGTTCCAAAACGGGTCAGATAAGGACCCACCAGACGACTGTGCAGCGTGTTGTACCAGTCAGAAGCCCGCGCATAGGCGGTTTCTTCGATAATGACCTGCTCAAAACGGAAATCATTGTCGCCCATACCACCATACTTTTCCTCAGGCCAGACCATGAGGAATCCCTGCTGGCCAGCCTTGCGAAAGGCCTCTCGATCGACGATTCCGGCCTCACGCCAAGCCTCCATATGTGGCACAATCTCTGCAGCGAGAAACTTGCGATAAGCATCGCGAAACATTTGCTGCTCTTCAGTAAATTCTCGTTGTAACACGGTGCATCTCCGGGGGGGTGCTCTGGGACGGGGCACACAGTATGGTGAGCGCCCTTGGGGGCAACAATGACCTGCCCCGACAAATAAATTGACTGGAAATTACAGTCTACAAAAGGGACGCGAGCGCGCTGCAAACATGGAGCAAATACACCCCGACAACTGGGCTATTCTGCATTTCGGACTAATTTTTCTCATCACTTGTGCCCAAATAGTGGTGGTCTACGTACTCAGCGACTCCAGCAACCCAACGCCCGGCCTGGGGCTGTATACCGTGTACTTCATGGCCGCCCTGCTGGGCTGGATCGCCTACACCCTGCAGCAGCTGGCGGACATTCCCATGGTGATCGATGTGCCCTCTGTGGCAGCGATCCTGAACAGCTACCTGCTGTTTCTGGCTGCCGGTGAGCGCGCCGAAATTCGCAACGGGCGGATTTTGCTGGGCGTGATTTGTTTCGGGGCCAGCATGAGTGTCTTTTTCGTCACACCAGAACAGATGTTTGGAATCCAGACAGCCACGGCCGCATTTTACTTCACCGTGATCGCTGCACTGTGCCTGTGGCGCATCGCGAAGCGCAGGAATGTGGGGGACGGCATTACCGGCATCGCAGCGTTGCTAATGGTCTTCGGCATACCCATTGCGCTGTATCGCTGGCTAGTGGTCGGAGACTACAACACAGCACAAGCCATCGCCTTCGGGGTGCACAGCTCTGCCTACGTGCTTGTTGTGCTGGGTTTCCTGGCCAGCGTACTGATTGAATACCAGCAGCACCTGTCACATCTGGCCACAGTGGATCCGCTGACCCGCCTACTCAATAGGCGCGGCCTGGAAACCGCACTTCAGGTCACGCTGGCACATGCCGCCAGGCAGCAGACACCCACCGCCGCCGTCATGATCGATATAGATTCCTTCAAAGAAGTAAACGACAATTTGGGTCATGAGACCGGTGACCAGGTGATTCGCCAGATTGCCCAGTTCCTGCAGCAGGCAACCCGGGGGTCCGACGTCGTGGCCCGCACAGGAGGCGAAGAGTTCCTGTTGGTACTGCCCGACACAGAACTGGATGACGCCTGTACTCTCGCAGAACGCATTCGTGTGGCCGTCGCAGAACAGCCGCTAGTCGTGAACAACCAACAAATACCCGTTTCTATCAGTCTCGGTGTCGCTGTCACCGTTGGTGAAGCCGATCTGGATCGACTCTCGCAGGAGGCCGATCGCGCGTTATTCCTGGCCAAGCGCGGCGGCAAGAACCGGGTCGCTTCGGTGGAAAACAAACCCATTCACCTGCGCACCAGTGCTGCTGAGATCTAAAAAAGTGCGTGACCTGTCTATTTCTGTCTACTTTGCTCGCGCTGTTCTCAAGCACGCGGTAGACCACGGCCTTGAACCTATCCACCTATTGCGGCGCAACCGGATTTCTCCGCGCCTCATAATGGAAGACAATACACTCATCTCCATGGAGCGCTTTGCCGATCTGCAGGTCAGTACGATGCTGGCGATGGACGATGAAACGCTCGGCTATGCCTCAAGGCCACTTCCGGTAGGCACCTGGGCCATGATGTGCCATGCGGTTATTAGTAGCGAAACCCTGGGCCAGGCACTGAGTCGCTACTGCCGATTTTTCCAACTCTTCCGCCTCAACCTGAGCATTGTAATGGAGGAAGCGGATGATACGGTGGTGTTGCGCCTGGAACAGGACACGGCACAGAAGACACCCGAGCCCTACCTTGCCGAGCTAATGCTGTTCAACTGCCACCGCTTCGCCAGCTGGCTGGTACAGGAACACCTGCCCCTGCAGAAAGTGACACTCACATCGAACGCCATGACCGATACGACGGCTTACCGACACATGTTCCTGGCCAACCCCGTTGAATTCGAGCAGGAACATTCCGCCCTCATACTGTCTTCGGCCCTGCTGGAAAAACGGGTGACACAGAACGAAACTTCTCTGCGACATTTTCTGCGGCACCCCGCATTGATCATGTTGACCCAAAGCTATTCCAGTGCCAGCTGGACCTATAACGTGCGTGATATAGTGCGACGCCGACTGCGAGATGTGCCGGAGCTGAACGATGTGGCTAAAACACTAGAGGTTCACCCCCAAACACTGCGCAGACGCTTGTCTTCAGAGGGCACTACGTTCAAAGACATCAAAAACCAGGTGCGCAGGGATACTGCATTACACTTTCTTGGCAAGCAGGGCTTGAGTATCGAGGAAATTGCCCACAGGGCAGGCTTCTCAGAGTCCAGTGCCTTTATTCGGGCCTTCAAGGGCTGGACCGGCGTTACCCCATACACTTACCGCAAAGGGCTGTAGTGGTCTTTTTCCACCATGGGCGATCAATGATTGCGAGCAGTGGATAGAAGCGGTGAGCGTTAGCGCCACAAAAACAGCCACGCAGTTGTAACAAATCCGTAACCGTTAGGAATTCTGGCAGTCACAGGTCGTCGGATGTAATCCATTGAAAACGAATCTTGAATTCAGGAACAAACCGCGTGCAGAAGCTTTTAAAACTGACTCTTATTGTCTATGTCATTTATCTAGTACTGGCACTCCTTGTCATCACGCCAGCGCTGAACATATTCCCTGCCCGCTACGTGCAGGACAACTACGACCGCGACCTGCAAATACGCTTAGTCTGGCTCAACCCGTTCACGCTCAGCTTGGAAATACGCAGGCTCGCACTGCCTGAACCTTCGGGTGAGCAATTCGTAACGCTGGATTCAGCCTCTGTCAATCTCTCACTGACCAGCGTGTTCCGCGAGGGCGTGGTACTGGACGCGCTGCGGGTGAGTGATCTTTACGTACACGGGTCAAGAATCACCGAGGATAACTTTAACTTCTCCGACTTCATGGTGACCGATGACAGTGCTTCGCAACCGGAAGAGCCCGGCGCCATTCCGGCAATTACTGTCAGCGAGGTGGACCTCCACGCCAAAACCATAAAGCTCACCGACCTATCCCGTGAGCAACCCTGGACCAGTCAATGGCACGAGCTGCACATACAGGCAGAGGACCTTTCCACCGTCCTGGTAGAGGGGAAACCCTATACCATCGAATTATCCAATGAAGGCGGTGGCAGCCTGCGCTGGGAAGGTATCGTTTCAATTCCCAATAGTGAAAGTGCGGGCAAGCTACAAATCTCAGGCCTGAACCTGCACAACTTCTGGCGCTTTGCCGAGCCCTGGGTGCAGTTCGAACTGGCGGATGGCTCACTGGATATTGGCGCGCAATACCGCATCAACTGGGAGGACGCCTTCAGCTTTTACATCGGTGACGGTAGCGTCGAGTTGCAAGCGCTGGATGTCCGCCCAAAAGACGGTGTTGATTTACCAGACACCCAGATCACCTTGGGTCAACTCTCAGTGAGGGGCATCGAGGTCAACAGTGAGGCACTGTCCGTCGATGTGCGGCGCATCGATATAGATGGCCTGGATGTATTTGGCTACAGCCAGGGAGATATCATCAGCCTGCAAGCGCTATTTGCAGTGGACGACATTGATTCGGAGGAACCCGCAACGCCGCCGGTGTCGAACAATGAGGCTCCTTCCGATAAACCTGAACAGGACTGGAAGGTCAGGCTCGCTGCGGCGAACCTGGGTAGCAGTAAGATTGAGTGGCGCTCGGACTACACAGAACCAACTCTGATGATCGTCAACCCCATTGAGCTTGAGCTGACATCACTGTCCTGGCCCCCTATTGATACAAGCGAGATAGCGCTGGCCATCAGCCTGAACAAACAAACAACATTGGCCTTACAGGGTAATGTACACCTTGGCACGGGCAACGCAGAACTGCACTACACACTGGAGCGCCTCCATCTACCCTGGTTCAACCCAAGCATTCCCGAACGCATCAAAGCCAAGCTGACCACGGGTGAATTGCAAATGGAAGGTGATGCTGTCCTTGCAGACTTTTCTCCTACCCACATCAAACTGAACGCCGTCGCCTCAGACTTTCAGTTCGAACACAAGCAGCTGGAAAATGTGCCCTACGGCGGCTGGACATCCATCGCCATAGACGGCCTTGATCTGGACATTGAGCGGCGCGCACTTGTTCTCCAGAACCTCAAAATGAATGGGCTTGATGCGCGCGTGATCATCGATAGCGACGGCACACTCAACACTTCACGCATGCTCGAGGAGCCATCCGCGGCAAGCGAGGCAAAGTCCGCCGCTACGGAAGCTGGATCTGACGCCCAGCCCTGGTCCGTCGAGATACCCACCATTGTGCTTCACAACTCACAGGTAGATTTCTCCGACGAGTCACTAACACGATCTTTCCGCACAAACCTGGAAGACGTTGAAGCGGAAATCCTGGGGCTAAGCAGCAAGCCCGGCGCACCCGCCACCATCAATATTACAGGCGCCGTGGGGGGCTACGCCCCAATATCGGTAACAGGTAACCTGAAGCCCCTGCAAAGTCCGCCCGAACTCGACCTGGTATTGAGCCTGGACGGCTTGGACATGTCCCGATACACCGCTTACTCGGGCACCTACACCGGCTATGCCATTGATCGCGGGCTGGTTGACGTTGAGCTGAAATACAGTCTGCACAACAACCAGTTAAAGGGAAAGAACCTGATTGTTACGAAAAACCTGACGCTGGGTGACAAGTTGGATAGCGACAGGGCGCTGAACGTGCCATTAAAACTTGCCCTGAGCCTACTGACAGATAATAAGGGCCTGATCACTCTTAACGTACCCGTGTCTGGCAATATGGAAGACCCGAAATTCGGGCTGGGCAACGTCATCGTTTCTGCTTTTACATCGGTACTGATAAGTGCGGCAACTTCGCCATTTTCTGTACTTGCGGGCATAGTCAACAGTGACGACGATTTCCGCACCGTAGTGTTCGGTTCAGGTAGCGCAGAGCTGAACAGCAACAATCGCGAAAAACTTGCAGAACTGGCCAGCGCCCTAACCATGCGCGCCAAGCTGTCACTTGTGATCTCAGGACAGCTACACCCCGAGGCTGATCTGAAGCGACTGCAGCGGAACGCCCTGGACGTGCAATTGCGGGCTTCGGGGCTGACGCAAGAAGATATTGATAGCAGAACAACGGCCTGGAACGAGGTGGTCAGCAAACGTTACCGCAAATTGGATGATGCCTCGGATGACGCCAGTCCCAGCACGGCACAGGAGCAGTATCGCCAAATTGCCACCGCAACGGATGTCCCGCAAGATACCCTGGACGCACTCGTCGCAGATCGAGCAGAAGCCGTGCGCAAATATCTCGTTGACGAGGCAGGCCTTGCTGCAGAACGGGTACAAGTCGATCCCGACAGAATCAACGTCGAGCTTCCACCGATCAGCGGCGTACAGCTGATCCTGGAGATCTGATCAAAAACCATCGATCAGGTTACGGCGCGAATACTAATTCGGTATTGCAATACCGACACTGGTAACGCCCGGTACCACGCTGCACACGGTTATGCCGAGTGGTAGACACCTCATGCAAGCGACACTGACAGTGGTAGACATGCGTGCGCTGCTGCCGCTGTGGGATACCCTCCAGATCCAGGTCGAAAGTCACTCCCGGATCGGCTCCAAAAGCCTCCATCACCGCCAGCCATTGCCGCCCGTGGGGTTTGACGCGGCCCGAGGGGTGAAGAGTATGCACCACGTAGTGGGCAACCTCGTGGGGCACTGTGTCACGCAGATTCTCCTGAAAATACTTGCCGAATATCCAGGGGTTGTAGCGAATGACGCAGCCCTGCGCGGTCTCCTTGAACATACCGGCGGTATGTCCGGACAGATCGAATAAGACCGGAATCGGCTGCAACGTGCAGTCGAACAGCTCCGCCCCACGCGCCACAAAGCCACTGGTCATAACATTCACCAACTGCCGTTGCGCCCGGCCTATGGGCTCTACCACCTGTTCTACCTCCGCTTAATTGCCACCCGCTGGCGGTACACCA
>JBLFXU010000060.1:0-11303 GCA_047609575.1 Bacteroidia bacterium
AAAATGCTGGGCATGCTGTTCGAAACAGGCCACCCATGGATGACGTTCAAAGATCCGTGCAACCTGCGCTCTCCGCAGCAACACGTGGGCGTAGTGCACTCTTCCAATCTGTGCACGGAAATCACCCTGAACACCAGTGCCGATGAGATCGCGGTGTGCAACCTGGGCAGCGTTAACCTGCCAGCACACATCGACGAAAACGGGCTGAACCACGAGAAGCTGGCGAAGACGGTACGCACTGCAGTACGCATGCTCGATAACGTTATCGATATCAATTATTACTCAGTACCCCAGGCAAAAACGTCCAACCTGCGCCACCGTCCGGTTGGACTGGGCCTGATGGGCTTTCAGGATGCACTGTACAAGCAGCACATCGCCTACGGTTCTGACAATGCTATTGAGTTTGCCGACCGCTCCATGGAAGCCATTAGCTACTTCGCCATCCAGGCGTCCAGCGAGCTGGCCGCGGAGCGCGGCGCTTACTCCAGCTACGAGGGATCGCTTTGGAGCCAGGGCATCTTCCCAATCGACTCTCTGGAAATGCTGGTGAACGAACGCGGTGCAGACTATATCCAGGTCGACCGCAGCCAGACTCTGGACTGGCCGGGCCTGCGTGAGGTAGTCAAAGCTCGCGGGGTGCGCAATTCCAATATCATGGCGATCGCGCCAACGGCAACTATCGCCAACATTACCGGCGTATCGCAGTCAATCGAGCCCACGTACCAGAACCTGTATGTGAAATCGAACCTGTCAGGCGAATTCACCGTGGTGAACCCCTACCTTGTGCGCGACCTAAAAGCGCGCGGACTGTGGGATCAGGTCATGGTCAACGACCTGAAATACTACGACGGCAGTGTGCAGCCCATAGATCGTGTGCCAGAAGACCTGAAGGCCATTTACTCCACAGCCTTTGAGGTAGAGCCGCGCTGGCTGGTGGAATCTGCCAGTCGTCGCCAGAAGTGGATCGACCAGGCCCAGTCGCTGAACCTGTATATCAACAACGCCAGTGGCACGAAGCTAGACGTTACTTACCGCATGGCGTGGTACTCAGGCCTGAAAACGACTTACTACCTGCGCTCACTCGCGGCTACAGGTACCGAGAAATCCACTATTGATACCGGCCAGCTTAATGCGGTATCAAATGCTGCCGCACAACCGGCACCAGTGCCTCAGGCCTGTGCGTTGGATGAACCGGATTGCGAGGCCTGCCAGTAGGCAGACCTCGTTATAACAACACCAGGACCCTATGTGTAAAGCCAGCCGAAGGAAGTAACGATGTTAAGTTGGGAAGACTACAACCTAGAAGAAGCGGCAACTGCAAACGCTCCCGCAGCCGCCAGCATGCCGACCACAGAAGCCGCGCCTGTTGCTGCACCCGTGGTAGCAGAAGATGCTCCCGCCGCACAATTGGAAACCGCTCCAGTAGTAGAAGCCGATCGAGTGCGGGCCAATGACCCTGCCGCTGCTGCAACCGCCTCAAGCAACGTTGCAAAGGCGATCAACGCGGTAGAACAAATCGATGTGGCACCAGGACTTGAAGAACTGGAAATGGGAGCAGCCCGCTTAACCGTCGATGAAAAGGCAATGATCAATTGTCGTGCCGACCTCAACCAGCTTGTACCTTTCAAATACGAGTGGGCCTGGCAAAAGTACATCGACGGCTGCGCGAACCACTGGATGCCCCAGGAAATCAACATGACCGCCGATGTGGCGACATGGAAAAACCCTGAAGGGCTGACCGACGATGAGCGGCGCATAGTGATGCGCAATCTGGGTTATTTCTCCACCGCGGATTCCCTGGTAGCAAACAACCTCGTGCTGGCGCTCTATCGCCTGATCACCAATCCGGAGTGTCGTCAGTACATACTGCGCCAGGCCTTCGAGGAAGCGATTCACACTCACGCCTACCAGTACTGTATTGAGTCACTGGGCATGGATGAAGGTGAAGTGTTCAACATGTATCGCGAAATCCCCTCGGTCGCCAAGAAAGCTGCCTGGAGCCTTAGCCACACGCATTCGCTGTCCGATCCCACCTTCAAGACAGGCACCCCGGAAACAGACCAGGAACTGCTGCGTAACTTGATCGGCTTCTATGCTGTCACTGAAGGCATCTTCTTCTACTGCGGCTTCACCCAGATACTCTCCATGGGCCGCCGCAACAAGATGACCGGCGTTGCTGAGCAGTTTCAATACATCCTGCGTGATGAGTCAATGCACCTGAACTTCGGCATCGATGTCATCAACCAGATCAAGCTGGAAAATGCGCACCTGTGGACTGCAGAGTTTCAGTCTGAAGTGATACAGATGATCCTGGAAGGCACTCAGCTGGAAATTGAGTACGCTCGCGACACCATGCCCCGTGGCGTGCTGGGCATGAATGCCAGCATGATGGAAGAATATCTGCACTTCATCGCCAACCGGCGTCTGTCGCAACTGGGTCTGCCCGAGCAGTATGTCGGAGCACAGAATCCGTTCCCATGGATGAGCGAGATCATGGACCTGCGCAAGGAGAAAAACTTCTTCGAGACACGCGTAATCGAATACCAGACCGGCGGCGCGCTGAGCTGGGATTAATTGAACACGCCAGCCACGACATCGTGATTGGCGTGACTATTTAAAGTTATGCGGTTCTAACTGAGGAAGCTCATATGGCTGACGGCGACAAGAATCCCACCGATGGCGAAACCATACTCATGGCTCTGGATCAGATCAGCCAGACCATTGACGTTATGACGTCTGTAGTAGGCCGCTTGCGCAACTACTTGCAACAGCAGGAAGATGCCGCTGCAGCCGAACAAACGGCTACACAGCAGGCAGACGTACATTCGGACCGGATTTTACACTAGGCTCTCTTCCAGGCGCGCGGCAATCGTCGCGTGCCATATTCACTACAGCAGTGCCACAGCAATCCTGCGTGACCAAGCCGACAACAACCCTCTCCAGAGCGCAGCCAAAACACCACAGTGCTTGCGCAGCTACGCCTGCTGCGGGATAGTTTGATTCGGTAGCCAGTAGCTGTGGCTTACCTGGCCAAGCCAGACAAGGAGCGAACATGCTTGAGGGACAATGCCTGTGTGGTGATATCACTTACACCCTCACCAGCAACCTGCACTATCTGTATCGCTGTCACTGTGTAGAGTGTCGTCGTTTCAGTGGTGCATCCCATGCTACCAATGCCTTTGTAACGGCAGCCGACCTTGAGATAAAAGACCCGCAAGAAAGCCTCGCTAGCTACGCACTCGAATCGGGAAACCGCTACTTCTGCTCAAACTGCCGGTCACCCCTGTATAGCGAGGCCAGCGGGGCAGGAAAGCTTGCTTCTCTGCACTGCGGTTCTCTATCGAACACCCCGGACAAAACCCTGGATGCCAACTTCTGGACCTCAGAGAAATGCCCCTGGACTGAGTTGGCCGCTGGTGCGAGCATTTTCGAACACGCACCAGACTTCGACTAAACCAGGCTCGAATGAAACGTATAGCACTTATCGCCGAGCACATAGAGCAGTTTGAGCCGCACGAGACTATGGGACAATCCCTGGAACATGCCGCTGCGCAGCTCGGCCTAACACCGGCGTTAGATTTGGGTCCTGAATGGCTGGCCACTTACAGCTTAGACATCTCGACATTGAAGCAGTTTGACGGGCTGTGGATCAGGCCTGGCAGTCCTTACCGCAACATGCACAACGTACTCAAAGCCATTCATTACGCCCGTGAAGGTGGCATACCCTTGTTAGCTACCTGTGGTGGGTTCCAGCATGTAGTGCTGGAAACGATGATGAACCAGAACTCCTATGCTGCGATACATGCTGGCATTCAGTCATGAAAAATCAGGCTAGCAGTTTTAACGACATTGAAGCAATCAAGACGCTAAAGTCCCGCTATTTTCGCGCTATGGACACTAAGGACTGGGCTGCCCTTGGCGCGTGCTTCACAGAAGATTTACACGCCGATTTTCGCCAGGCTCCAGGCATGTTGTCCCAGGGGCGAGATGAATACATGCTCGCTCTGACTACTGCCCTGAAAGACGCAACAACCGTGCATCACGGACAGTTGCCAGAGATAGAATTGCTGGACGAAAGCAATGCCACCGGCCTATGGGCAATGGATGACATTGTCGACATGCCGGGCATTGCACTGCGTGGTTGGGGGCATTACCACGAGACTTATCGCAAGGAGGCGGGTAGATGGCGTATTAGCACTATCCGACTCACTCGATTGCGCCTGATCATAAACGGCGAAACCCAAACCCTGCATGAGGCCACGTAAAGTAGACGCAATGATTGTCTCGCGACGCCAGAAGTTTGTATTTTTGAAGACACCCAGGACCACGAGCACGTCCGCGGAACTGTCACCACACCCTATCCAGGTCCGAAACGACAGCATTCGGCCGCTCCTGCTTGCTGCCAGCTTATGAATTCTGATCGCACTGAAATAGTCGCCTCAAACCGAAAGTACATTCTTTGGGACAACGATGGCGTTCTGGTCGACACTGAGTACTGGTATTTCCAGGCCACTCGAGAAACCATCGCCGAGCTTGGTATAAATCTGGAGCTGGAGCTCTACCTCCGTCGCATGGTGCACGGTCAATCCAGCTGGGATCTCGCACTAGCACAAGGGGTCAGTGAAAAAACTGTTATCGCTACACGGCTAGCGCGCGATGCCCGCTATCAACACTATCTGCAGGAAAAAAACATCGAGGTACCCGGCGTGCTGCACATACTGGACATACTGTCGCGCCACTACCGTATGGCAATAGTCACGACATCAAAGCGCAAGGACTTTGATGTGATTCACCGCAACCGCGGCATTATAGACTACATGGATTTCGTGCTGGTCAGGGAAGACTACGAATTTTCCAAACCAAACCCCGAACCCTACCAGTTGGCACTGGAGAAATTTGATGCTCAGCCGCACGAATGCCTTGTGATAGAAGATTCTCAGCGCGGCCTGAAAGCGGCAGTAGCCGCGGGCATTGACTGCGCAGTGGTCTACAATGAATTTACAGCAAGCCAGGACTTCTGCGCTGCAACATTCCACGTTCAGTCCCTTGCCGAATTGCCAGGCATCCTAGGTGTGATGCAGGACCAGCAGTAGTTGCTTAACTATACGGCGATGGACTACGGGGCAGCCCGCAGAACCTGAAAAATTTCTCACCAATTCACTGTTGTTCCTCTTCGCTTTGTTCGGCACGCACACCGGAACCGAAAAACGCCAGGTCATTGGTGGGCTTGATGTTGAGTCCAGGGAGTTGACGCCTTAACTCCCTGGCAGGCAATGGGGCTGATCGCTCTCCAGATCATCACACTCCAGACTATCAATCTCGGGACAAGGTACCATGCACCTGAAGGTCTGCATCTACGGCGATCCAGGGTAAGCCTAGACATCGCAACCACTCCAGCCCCTGGGCCACCGGCTTTAGCATGGCAATGGTCGCAGAGCTTCCCGCCACCAAACACTGCGGTGCCAATACACTTACCGCGACAAGTCCGCGCACAGGCCAACCAGTCCTGGGGTGCAAAATATGGCCGTAACGCACGCCATCCAACGTGATGCAACGCTCATAGTCGCCACTGCTTGCCAGTGCACCTGCAGGGAGCTGCACACGCGCCACTGCTTCGCCGGACAACCCCGGGTGCCGTATACCGATCGGCCAGCCCTCTGCGCCAGCCGGGACACCCACCGCCACCATATCGCCTGCAAGGTCGACAAGCGCGGCTGTTACACCGCACCGACTCAGCTGCATGGCTGCGCTATCAGCAGCGTACTCTTTCACACAACCGCCGAAGTCCAGCTCCATTTCCTGATGAGGCAAACTTATACTATCGCGGCTCCACTGCACCTTGTCCCAACCCACCCTGGGCAGTAAACGCGTGACCGCGTCTGGATGCGGCGGCGTGCCGGACTTGAAATCCCATACCCGACGCAATACGCCAGAGGTCAGATCAAACAGACCATCGCTTTCGCGCCAGGCGGTTTCTGCATAGTGCAGCAAACCGGCCGTTTCGGTATCGATGGGTATAGGGTCGCCCGAACCGGCGGAGTTGTTGATACGACTGGTGAGAGAATCTTCCAGATAACGGCTGTACTTCGCCTCAAGCCGCTGCACTTCTGTTTCGGCCGCGTCAAGCGCGTCCTGCACTGGAAAGTGTTGTGCCACTTCAAGACGGAAGCGGCAGAGGCCACCCATAGCCTTGAAGCTATGCTCAATGCGTTGCATGGATGATCGTCACAGGGCGCGAAGACTCAGTCCGCTTGGCTGCAAGCGCACCCGACTCGTGTACGAGCACAGCCGACACAGTGAGGGGAAAACCCGTATTATCTAAAAACGTAATCAACACCGAAGCTGAAGCGCCAGAAATCCACCAGGCCAGGCGCTTCATCGCCACTGTACAAACTCCAGCTTTCATCGCTGCGGTAGCGCTCGCCCGTTGCATTAACCGACCAGTTGCCTATGTCCTGCCGCACACGCAAGCCAAGGGTATATGCACCGTAGGCTGAAAGCCGATAATCGTCTGCAAAGTAACGCGCGCTGGTATCAGCGACGGTGGAATAAAACTCCGCCTCGTCCTGGCTGTAGTAACGCATAAACGGAGTGAGCTGCAGATCTGTACGCAAATTTTGCACCCAGGCCACCTCCAGTGTGTGCGAGGTGACATCCCAATCATCGTCAAAGTAGCGGTAGTCCATATGCAAGGCGGCATCAGCTCCGGTGAAAAAATGGCGATAGCCGGTGCTAAACGTCCACTCCTTGCGCTCATCCGGACGGGAATCACGATTCTTGTAAGGATCCGTAAGGTAGCCATCACGGTAAGTGTAGCTAAGCCCGAAGCGCACCAGCGCCTGCCTGCTGACAATGCGGGTAACGCCGATCCAGGCCGAACGAATATCTTTCTCATCTTCCAGCGTGTTAGTCGGCACCGCACCCTGAGTGGGTTCAATATCATCGTTTGAGGCGCTCATGGCCGCCGCGTAGGTGGTCATGCCGTCTTCGCTATTGAAGGAACCGTCGAGACTAAACGCGTCGGACTGGTAGTCATCTTCATCCGAGTAGGAGTAGCTCGCGCCTGCACTGCCGCGGTCAAAGTAATACCGCGTCGCAACAGTGACCTCAGTACGCGTGTCTTCGATACTGGCGCCACTCATGATCACTTTCGGGTCCCCATTGCCGGCACTCTCACCGACAAACCAGGGCGATGCGCCGCTCATATCTTCCCACTGCACATCAAGAGCAACAGACCAGTCATCCGCTACCGGAGCTAGCAGGTGAAACTGGGCAACATCAATTTCGTAGCGCTCGCTGCTGCCGCCGAAAGCCTTATTGCTACTAATATCGTCTTCTTCATATTTGCTATAGCGAACACCCAATTCAGCGAATTCAGGCGGCGCATCAGCCTGTACTCCCTGGTACGCGGGCAATAACAGTGCGCTGGAAGTCAGCGCAATGAGAGTAGAGCTTTTTTCATCCGCACGTCTGCTCATCAGTTGCACCCGCAACCACCACCGGCGGCACCTGTGCCGCCTGATGAGGCTTCCTTACTGGCGTGAATCTGGTCGCGCATACGGCCTTCCATAACATCGCTTTGCCACTGCATTTCTTCCTTTGCGAGAATCCCACGCTCCCACGGCTGCACTGTTTCACAACCACAGAGCACGACCGCCAAAAGCAGGCCTGTCAGTATTTTCAAAATATTATTCTCCTAACAACTGAATGATTGCAGTACGCAGTTTTTCGCCGTCACTCTTGCGATAACCCTGGTGAATATCTTGCACGATGCCTGCCCTGTCCAACAGATATCCGGTGGGCATGCCCATCACGCCATAGGCGGTAGGTGTACTGCCCTGTCCATCCCAGACAACGGGGTAGGTGACTGGGATATCAGATAGGAATTTGACGGCATCTGCCTCGTTTTCGTCGACATTGATCGCCAGTATCTCGAACCCCCTGGCACCAAGTTCTGTACGCAACTGTTCGAGTTGCGGAAAGGATACTCGACAGGGTCCACACCAGGACGCCCAGAAATCGACATACACGACCTTGCCACGCAGCGATTCAAGCGTTGCACCACTGGCTCCGCTTACCGCGGGCAAATTGACGGCAGGGGCCGGCTGGCCCACAGCAACACCCGCCGCTTGCACCGCAAGGGGCAAACACAGGGTTAGAAGAAGCAGGAACTGTCGGGCTAGAGTGCTCAGCGCTCTACCTCCAGCTCAAGCAAGGTCCAACTGTTGTAGCCATGATTATGGAGGTGATACTCCAGCTTACTGCCCGCAGGCGCATCAAAATCTACCGGAATGCGAATATCAAAAATCTCGGCATCTGTTGGAATATCGACGTTTTCTTCCCAGACAGTCTGCCCGTCGAGAGTGATGGCAACGTGTGCAGTGGCCGGCTGCTCAAAGGCAAGATTACCGTGCCACAAGACCAGGTGCAGTGTATCGCCGTCTTGTACGTCAGCCTTGGAAGCCTGCGCAAGAGACAGGTAGTTACAGAAACCAGTTTCAACCTCTAACGCTCCGTCTTCGTTGTACCAACTATTGGATGGGCACTCAACGCTCACCGGGCGGTGACCCGCAATGCCATCGTCTGCAGCAGCTTGCTCAACCCAGTCGTTCACGCTGATTAGCGATGAGGAACTGGCGGCATCGCCCTCGGCGACTTCAATAACCACAGACTCCTGTATTCCCAGAGCATGATGGTCGGTACCGCGCAGACTGACGCGAATTGTGTGCAAGCCAGGCTGAATGTCATCAGGCAGCTGGTAGTAGTAGCTGGCATCCCAGGCCGTCAAATGCTCCGCATTGTCGTCATCGGTATCCAGATAGATGTGGTAATGACCTTCATACACCGAGGTATGGTCATCTTCGTCCATGGTATGTTCACCACCCTCATGATGCTCATCATCGCCACCATGTGCGCCCGGTTCATGCAGAGTGAAGTTGTTGAACAGCAGTTCCAGAGGCACCAGGTCACCGGCGGCGTACTTCTGCCGATACTCAGGTGAAGCTATGTGCACACTGGCCGCATAGCTGTAGTCATACCCTTCCTTGAGTTTTGTCACGTAGAGATTAGTCAGGCACATTTCATCGCCCGTGCCGTCGCCCCAATCAACCTCGCGAGGTGGCAACTGGACCCCATCAACGATGACCTGGTTCTCAGCCGAGTTATCCCAGCTGCACTCCAAACGAAACAAATCGCCCGGATTGACGCGCAGTTCTTTTTCGAGACCATAGGTGGCCTGCCAGTTGAAATCCCAATCACGAATATCAACAACAATTTGCTCAGTGCCATCAGCTCGAACCACTGTAGTACGGCCGGTTTTGCCCAGGCTGTGCATGTGAATAAAGCCATTATGTAAAGCGAAAGAATCGCCCGCCTTCAGGCCCGCCGGCGCACCGAACAAATCGACCAGGATTGATGCTGGCACGGTAAAGCCATGGTGCACATCGTCTTTACCAGCGGGAATGATCATGACACCGCCGCCCAAGTATGTCGGGTTGGTATACAGGAAACCGCTGGCCGGACGTGGCACCTCATCCGTAGTCGAAACCAGAACAACTGACTGGTCCGGCGTCGGCTCGGCAACCAGAGTGTTGTAGTGAATCTGCACAACCAGTATTGAGCCAGGCTCAATGGGCATACCCGTTCCCTCGGGAACTGTGCCGGGTGCACTACCGGGGACCCAACCGCCAATCTGACGAGGCAGCGGCGCTCCCTCAATACCACCAGAACCAAGGCAGGACCAACCTGGACGACCATCTTCTCCGCCCGCACCCGCATAGTGATGCACATCTTGGGGCTCAATAATATTGACGATAATGTGGTGTACCTCAGCGACCTGGTCAGGAATAGCATCTACAGCGATCACATAGGTCAGCTCGTCCATAGGCCAGTCGATCGCAAAACAGCGGTGATCGTCGGGGCGCAGAGTCGGGGTGTAAGGAGCCGGCAGCTTCAACTGCAAGTTGAAATCAATGTCCAGCGGCTCTTCTTCTTTGGCTGGCACGTAGTCCGCTGGATCACCTTCTTGCATATCACTTTGCAGCCAGTTGAGTAACGTGTACTCGTCCTGGGGCGCCAGCGTTCGGGATTGTATCAAGCGGGAATAACCCGGTGTGGGCGGCCACGGTGGCATGGTGCCGTTGTGTACAGAGAAAGCCGCAGCAGCTGCCACAGATTTCACTTTTTCGTAGCTGTCCAGAGCGAACGGGGCAACGCCGCCATCTACGTGACAGACCTCGCAGTTGTCTTCAATAATACGTCGCGCATCAGCATGGTAGGTAAAAGTAGAGGCCGCGTACTGTGCCTGGGAGGGGTCACCTTCTGGCGCCCCATCATTAAACCATTTGGTCAGCGTACTCAGGTCGGACGGTGTGACATCGGTGAAGCCCATCGGAGGCATAGTGTCATTTTCCAGCGTATAAATGATCGCCGAACTCTTGCCCTTGACCTGCGCATAGGTCTCCAGCGGAAATGGCGCCAAAGCGCTGCCTTCTGTATGGCAACCCACGCAATACCGCTCGACCAGTGTCTTCGTGGCGCTGTGCCAGGAAATATCCGGAAGGCTCGCCTGCTGTGTGTTGACAGCCCCCCCGTTCGAGCCACCTCCACCTCCACCACAGGCTGCCAAAGCGAGAGTGAGTGAAAGAGCGGCTGTCTTCATACTGACAAGTGTTTTCATAATAGGGCGATTTTTATGCCGTAATTATAGTTATGATGCTAGCAAATTAGCATATTCTGACCGCCCAGTCAGCTCTTTGACCCTGTCGTTGGAGAGGCCCGGATTCAGCGGGTTTGGGGGGCTTTTTCAGATAACAGATGATCCACCTGACCCAGTGTATCAATCAATTCGCCGCAGGACAGGCCCATGCCACGGAAGTACTCCTGGGCCATTGGCGCAATACCACACCGACCCGGCAGCGCTTTTCCGTCTTCAAGCAGCCCATACATGGTCGGCAGAAAGATAAACTGCAACCACTGTGGAAAAATCAGCGTATCGACACAAAATGGCTCGGTAGACGCCAGCGCATCGGCCGAGGGAGGCAGCTTGTCCCACTGGCCGAGCTGGCGCAACTGTGACTCTATGTCTATGAGAACTTCGGCGATATCCGTAGTACTACTCACTGTGTGCTGGATCCAGACTCTTATAAGTTGTGTCGATTACGCGGTGGTTACCTTAACATGCCACCCGCCGCCTGTGCGGGCGACGCTTTGACCCATGGTGAGAATGTGGCTATTCTCAACTCGACGACCTGACAGGTCGGGGGCAACCAAGGCAGGTCAAATCAGGCGGGTGTAGTTTAATG
>JBLFXU010000061.1:0-11249 GCA_047609575.1 Bacteroidia bacterium
AGAATTATTGCGAGAACTGATACAGCCCTGAGGCCATCTATTTCTTTATGGTAGTACTTACTATTCATTGAAGTCCTGGTCGAGATGCCAAAGGGCAATGCGACTATAACGCAGACTGTAAGTGGCTAGTTTGTAATTCATTCACATATTTGGATGCTCATGAATCGCCCTTTCTTTTCTATACCAGACAATGTCTTCCATCTATCAAAGAAGACGACACCACCCCTGGGTTCGACTCGATTTGGCAGCGAGCTATGCTCAAAGCACTAAGGTCAGCCAGTCTCGTCGAAAAATTCACAGCACACGACTGACGAGCAAAGGTCTCTTTAGATAGCTCGGTAGACCGTGCATAGGAGTTAATGGGGCACAGTGATTCACAAGATTACAGATCGGGTTTATAGACGCAAGACGGAAGTCATTAAGCCAGCTAGATAGTCAGAATTTCCCCAAAGCAGCCAGGATGAGAGGTCCGCTTTCACCTGCGAAAGCGGACTAAAGCAACGTCCAGGGCACTGCACTATTCTTAGCTAAAAGATGAGCAATTTCTTCATCCAGTTGCGCAAATGGCTTTCAATTGCACAAGGCACAAAAAAACCCCAACGAAGGGGTTTCTAAGTGCTTGCTGTACAAACGATTTTGGTGGGCCGTGCGCGATTCGAACGCGCGACCAATTGGTTAAAAGCCAACTGCTCTACCAACTGAGCTAACGGCCCCAGAAGGAGACGGTATGGTACGGATTTGGAATAAAAACTCAAGGGATTTTTCGAAGCGAATCATGCACCTGCATGGGGTCAAGAATAACGGGTTGGATCGGGGACTTCGGCGTCTATAAAGCCCTGGCGGCGCAGGCGGCAACTGTCGCACAGGCCACAGGCCAGCCCCTCTTCAGTGGCCTGATAGCAAGAGACGGTGAGGGCGTAGTCCACGCCCAATTGCGCTCCGAGGCGGATAATATCGCCCTTGCCCATATCCATCAAAGGGGTGTGGACAGTGATCTTCTGGCCTTCTACGCCGGCCTTGGTAGCCAGATTGGCCAAAGTTTCGAAAGCAGCGATGTATTCGGGCCGGCAATCGGGGTAACCCGAGTAATCCACCGCATTTACGCCGATGAAGATGTCATTCGCTTCCAATACCTCGGCCCAGCCCAGAGCAATCGACAGGAAGACGGTATTGCGGGCTGGTACATAGGTGACAGGAATGCCCTGGGTTTCTTCTTCGGGGACATCAATGGCCATATCGGTGAGCGCGGAGCCACCGATGCTGTCCAGATTCAGATTTACCACCTTGTGCTCAATATCCCCCAGGACGCTTGAGACGTGCTCAGCGGCTACCAGCTCGGCCCGGTGACGCTGGCCATAGTCAAAACTCAGGGTATAGCAGTCGTAGCCCTGCTCTAGAGCCATGGCCAGCACGGTGGTGGAATCGAGGCCACCCGAGACTAAAATGACGGCGCGTTTGGATTCAATCATCTTTCATCTTTCATCTCTAGCGCCCCGGCTCGTCGTCCCACAGGAGTTTGTGCAATTGCAATTGCAGACGCACCGGGAGGTTGTCTGCCAATATCCAGTCAGCCAGGTCTCTGGGCGATAGTTCGTTGTGAATGGGGGAAAACAATACATCTTCCACCTTGCCTGCAAGTGCATATTCGTCGAGTTTGAAACGAGCCCACTCGTAGTCATCGCGGTCGCAGATGACAAACTTGACCTGATCGTGGGGCCGCAGACGGGCGATATTACTGTAATCGTTACGCTGCAGTTCCCCAGAGGCCGGGGTTTTGAGGTCGAGCACGCTGACCACACGTTCATCCACGCCCGCCAGGCTCATGGCGCCGCTGGTCTCCAGCGACACTTCATAGCCCTGATCACACAACACGGGCAACAGATCCAGGCAACCGGGTTGCGCCAATGGTTCGCCACCGGTGACAGTGACATAGCGCGGCTTGTATGAAGCCACTTGGCTGGCGATTTCGTCAATGCTCATCAGGCTGCCACCACTAAAGGCGTAGGCGGTGTCGCAGTAAACGCAGCGCAAGGGACAGCCTGTAAGGCGCACAAATACAGTGGGACGGCCAACTGTTCTGGCCTCGCCTTGTAGGGAGTAAAAAATTTCGGTGATGCGCAGAGAATCACCCTGGTTGTCAGGGGACTCAATGTCTGAGGAGGGGGCTGTGGACGGCACGGAGTCGCCCTCAGTAGTTCTCGTTGATGAATTCCCTGGCCAGTCTTGCGACGTCGGGGCTGGCGCTCTGATACTGGCGGATCACCAGATCGAGATATTCACGGGCTTTTTCGCGGTTACCTTTTTCAAACTGGACCTTGCCGAGCTTGTAGAGGGCATCCGGAGCCTTGGGATGCTCCGGGTATTCACTGAGAAGCAGCGCGAAAGATTGCCGCGAAGCTTCTAAACTGCGTGGTTGTACCACGAGGTATAGCTCGCCCAGCCAGTAATGCGCATTGGCGGCGTACTTGCCTGCAGGATAGGCCTGCAAAAACTGCTGAAAAGCCGGTACAGCGCTTTCAAACTGCCGACCTTGCACCAGAGCATAGGCGGCACGATAGCCGTCGGCCTCTCCGGGCACTTCCACACCGCTGGTCGCGGCTGGTTGGCTAGCAGCCATTTTCGAACCTGGTGACGGCGCTGACGCAGTGCTAATAGCGCCACTAGTTCCGGTACTAACTCCGGCACTAGCTCCTGCACCGCCTGACAGCCGCTTATCCAGATCCATATAGCGCTGCATGCTCTGTTCTTCAAGCTGGCGGATTGCGTAGGCCTGCTCTTCCACTTTGCCGTTGAGCTGCATGACTTCCTGCTGCATCTGCTGTAGCTGGTAAAACAGGTTGCCAAGATTTGCGGAGCCCGCCTGACCTGATCTGGACGCAGTGGGCGCTGCAGCTACAGGAGCGGGTGCCGCAACACCGCCAACACCATAACTGGTTGCAGGATAAGACTGTGCTGGACGCGGGCCATAGGGATCGCTGCTCGCGCCTGCCGGTCGACCGGCCACTTCCGCCGCCGCTCGCTCGGCCTCTACATCGACATAATCAGGCTGCGCCTGAGCCAAGAACGACAACGGGCCGGTCATCAAGACCAGCCCGCTCGCCGCAAGGAGCTTGCTAACGTGTTGCATAATCGTCCGTTTTATTTCAACTCAACACTTTATTTCAGCTCAACACGGCGATTCTGAGACCAGCTTGAATCGCCGGTACCAATTGCAGCAGGACGCTCTTCACCGTAGCTGACGCTTTCGATGCGGTAGCTGGCAACACCGTTGGCAACCATGTAGTCGCGTACGGAATTGGCACGACGCTCACCCAAAGCCATGTTGTATTCACGCGTGCCGCGCTCATCGGCGTGGCCATCCAGGCGAATGTTGTTGTCGTTGCCCTGCAGCAGTGCGATGTGCAGATTCAGCGCAGAGAGCGCTTCGGCTGTCAGGTTAGAGCTATCAAACTCGAAGTAGAACACGTTGCCGACAGAGGCAACTGCGTCCTGCAGGCGCTGGATCTCTGCGGCCTGCGTGGCAGATTCCCCAGTTTGGGATGCGGCTGCGGCAGCAGCTGCAGCTGCAGCGGCTGCTTCTTCATCCTTGGTATCGCTGCCGGAACAGGCAGCAAGCAGGACGGCTGTGGCCAGCAGGGATATAACTTTGCCGGCAAAAGGTAGATGTTTCATAGTTCTTCCTTCAGGTTTTGTAATCTGTGGTTTTTGAATGGTTCATTGCTCATTTTACAGCAAGATCAGCGGGTCATGTAGGGTGACCAGGCCGGTTCGCGAACATCGCCTTCACGCGACGGCAGCCGAAATTTAACGCCCCCGTCCACGGACACCGCAGCAAGAATACCGCGGCCGGCGTGCTTCGTGGCGTACAATACCATAGAGCCATTAGGGGCGATACTGGGACTTTCGTCCAATTCAGTGGAAGTTAAAACCTGCAGTCGATTGGTTACCAAGTCGAGTAAAGCGATGTGAAAATTACCGTCCTGCTGGTGGACCAACACAAGGTTGCGGCCGTCCTGGGCTATTCTCGCCCGGGCGTTATAGGTGCCCTCAAAGGTCACCCGGTCCGTTTTCTGCGTACGCAGATCGTAGCGATAAATCTGCGGTCGGCCGCCTCGGTCAGAGGTAAACAGCACCGCATTGCCATCTGGCATCCACAATGGTTCTGTGTCGATAGCGTAATGGCGGGTAATTCGGGTCAGCCGCTTGGTATTCAGATCCATCAGGTAGATATCCGGGCTGCCGTCCTTAGATAGCACCATGGCCATGGTATTGCCATCGGGCGACCAGGCTGGCGCGCCGTTCAGGCCTTTGAAACTGGTCAGCTGCTCGCGCGCTCCAGTGGCCAGTTCCTGCCTATAGATCGCGGGACGCCCGGTTTCAAAGGACACATAGGCAATATGCTGGCCATCGGTGGACCAGCTAGGGCTTAAAACCGGCTCACGAGACTCGAGCAGCACAATGGGGCGGGCGCCATCGGAATCAGCCAGCGTCAAACGGAAGTAGTCCTTGCCACCGGGCACCCGCGTCACTGCCACATACAACAGACGGGTCGCGAACGCACCGGGGATGCCGGTCAGCTTTTCATAGACGGCATCGGCCACACGATGGGAGAGCATGCGTGCCTCGCTGGCAGGACCCGTTTCAAAGCTACTGTAGACACGAGTCTGGCGCACTACGTCGAACAACTCATACTCAATGCGCAGCTGTTCTGCGCCGGATACGCGGCCAATCAACAAATATTCAGACTCAATGGCGCGCCAGTCCCGGTAAAACACGTCAGATTCGATGCTGGGTATACCGAGCATATCGCCGCGGGCCACAGGGGCAAACTGTCCGCTGCGCGCAAGATCCCCGTCAATAACCCTCGACACATCCTCCGGCGGCGCGCCCGTGCCCTTCCAGGCAAACGGCACCACGGCAATCGCGGTGGGGTTGTCCATGCCCTGGGTGATTTCGATGGTCAACTCTGCCCTGGCGCCCACGGCGGCAAGGGTCAGCATGGCACTTAATAATCCCGCAAACAGTCGTTTCATTAGTAACGCAGGTCCTCTGGCCTGAACAACAGGCGTAAGCGCCTGAAGGTTTTCTCAAATTCTGCGATGGGCAACTTTTGCAATTCAGGAAAAGCGCCCGCCTTATTCACTGCATTCACCGCCGAGCGATCAAAGGAGGCGTTTCCGCTGCTCTGTAAAATCTGGACACTAACCACCTCACCGGTAGGAATCAACTGTATGGACAACAGGGTTTCCATTCCGTTGCGTGCGCTGGGCGGACGACTCCAATAATTCACCACCGTACCCTGGATCAGGCCAGCAAAACTGGCTGCCATTTCATCTGCGGTGGCAGTCGCCTCGGCGGCGGCTTCAGCGTCCAACGTATTGGCCAGCTCTTGCTGAGCGATAGCTCTGAGCTCTTCGGGAGTAATACGCGGCTCTTGTTTGGGCTCTGGTTTCAGCTCTGGCTCTGGCTTGGGCTCCGGTTTGGCCTCTATTTTTGGCACTACCGGTTTTGGCTTTGGCTGGACAACTGGCTTGGGTGTTGCCTTGCGAATGGGCTTCGCCTTCTTTGGCTTCGGCGTGGGCCGGAATTCGCTGGCATCCACCAGTCGGGCCGATATCGCCTTGGGTGCCGGCTTAACGCGCACCACCTTACTCTCGTCCGGCGCCCAGCTGACCGTCATCAGGTACACCACCAACGCATGCAACAGTACGGTCATGATAGCCGGAACGAAAACCAGGCTGATTGAGCTAGGCACCTTGTACACTGAACTACTCACTCCGGGTTTTCAGTAACCAGGCCAACGCTGGGGGCGCCGGCTTCTTGCAATGCCACCATCAAGGAAACAACCTCACCGTAGGATACCGCGGCATCCCCCCAGACCAGCACGGGCTTCTTCTTGTTGCGCCGCAGTACCACTGCGACCCTGTCCTTGATCGTCGCCAGGGATAACACCTGCTCCTCCTGGCCAAGATTAAGAAACAACTGACCGCTGGCGTCGATGGATACAATCAGCGGTTCACTGTCCTGGTTGTCTACCGGTGCCGCATTTGCCTCAGGCAAGTCAACCTGCACACCCTGCATTAGCATAGGCGCGGCCACCATAAAGATAATGAGTAGCACCAGCATCACGTCGATATAGGGCACCACGTTGATCTCCGCCATGGGGCGATGCTTGCTGCGCTTTCTCGCCATGGTGGTTCTAGCCTCTCCTCGCATCGCGGGCTTTCAGTGCGAAAGCCTGCCGATACAGAATGCTGGAAAATTCATCCATAAACGTGTCATAGCGTCCGCTCAACAAATCCACGCGCGCGGCAAAACGGTTGTACGCGAGCACGGCAGGGATTGCAGCGAACAGACCCATCGCCGTTGCGATCAACGCCTCAGAAATACCCGGTGCCACGGTAGCCAGAGTTGCCTGCGTGGCGTTGGCCAGACCGCGGAAGGAATTCATGATCCCCCACACGGTACCGAACAGCCCAATGTAAGGACTGGTAGAGCCCACCGACGCGAGAAAAGACAGGTGTTTCTCCATGCGTTCTTCCTCACGCATGGCCGCCACGCGCATGGTCCTGCGACACCCTTCAATCATCGCTTCGGAATCCACCTCCGATTCCTGGGCCAGCCTGGAAAACTCTTTGAAACCAGCGCGAAAGATACTCTCCATGCCCACAATACTGTGACCGTCCGCCGCTTTTTCATTGCCTTCGCGATATAGCTCAGCCAGGTCGATGCCGGACCAAAAGCGATCCTCAAACAGGTACATCTCTTGCTGCGATTTGCGGAAGTATACAAAGCGATTGATGATCATGTACCAGGAAAACATCGAAGCCAGCAGCAAAAGCAGCATGACAAATTGCACCGTCAGGCTTGCATTGATGACCAGTTCCAGCAGGCTAAGTTGTTCTTCCAATGACCTTCCCCTAAAGATTCAAGACTTTATCATTCAAGACTGCACTTTCAACACTACAATAACGGCCGCAATCTACTCACCATGTCCGTTGGCAAGCGACGCGGTTTAACACCAGCACGGTCAACACAGGCAATAGTAATATCGCCCTGCGCCAGTACGACGCCATCACGACAGACGCTCTGGTGAAACACCATGCTCGCACCGCCAAGGCGTACAATGCTGGCGGTAACCTGTAGCTCATCATCCAAACGTGCGGGCACGCGATAGCTGGCCGCCACATCGCGCACAACAAACATCAGATCGTGATTAAAAATGTAGTCCTTACCGTAGCCCTGCGCACGCATGAATTCAGTGCGGGCCCGTTCCATGAACTTCAGGTAGTTCACATAATAAACAATACCACCTGCATCAGTGTCTTCAATATAGACCCGCAGCGGTAGGGAAAATTCCAGATTACTCACACGCCTAGCCGTCTTCGTCGAGACCCAGTGGCGCACCGCTGTCTTGATCTTCACGCCCTGTGCCCGGCGCCGGCAGACCAAAGTGTAGGTAGGCGTTACGCGTCACCATCCGCCCGCGCGGTGTACGCAGTATGAAACCCTGTTGGATAAGATAGGGTTCGATCACGTCTTCAATGGTGCCGCGCTCCTCAGACAATGACGCTGCCAGACTGTCCACCCCCACCGGACCACCATCGAACTTCTCGATCATGGCCAGTAGCAAACGGCGATCCAGGTGATCGAAGCCCTTCTGGTCGACACTCAGCATATCCAACGCGCGATCGGCGATTTCGCCGGTGATATAACCGTCGGCTTTTACCTCTGCGTAATCTCGGACCCGACGCAACAGCCTGTTGGCAATGCGCGGCGTGCCGCGAGAACGCTTGGCAATTTCCGCACCTCCCTTACTATCCATGCCAATCTTCAGAATGTGCGCGGAGCGTTCAACAATCCGGCTCAAGTCTGCAACTTCGTAGAACTCCAGGCGTTGCACAATGCCGAAGCGGTCACGCAAGGGCGAGGTCAACAGTCCTGCCCGCGTGGTAGCACCCACCAGCGTAAAGGGTGGCAGGTCCAGCTTGATAGATCGGGCAGCGGGCCCCTCTCCAATCATGATGTCGAGCTGGTAATCCTCCATCGCCGGATAGAGTATCTCCTCGACAACCGGGCTAAGGCGGTGAATTTCATCAATAAACAGTACATCGCCAGGCTCAAGGTTGGTCATCAGCGCGGCGATATCACCCGCTTTTTCCAGTACCGGCCCTGAGGTAGTTTTTAGCGACACCCCCATTTCGTTGGCGATAATGCTCGCCAGTGTGGTTTTACCAAGGCCTGGGGGGCCAAAGATCAGCGTGTGATCCAGCGGTTCGCTGCGACCCAGTGCAGCCTGCAGGAATATCTCCATCTGTTCCCGCACTACTTTCTGGCCAACGTATTCAGCCAGACTTTTCGGACGGATAGCCCTATCCATCACGTCTTCGCGCGGTCCCTCGGGCTCAGCGGCTATCAGACGGTCCGTTTCGATCATGCTTTCACCATTGATCTGAGCGCACGACGGATCAGGTCTTCGCTGTTTAGCGCACTATCATCGTTCACAGCCCCCACCATTTTACTCGCCTCTTGCGGCTTATAGCCCAAAGCGATCAGCGCTCCCTCCGCATCCGCAACAATGTTCGCCACGGGCGCAATGCCGCCGGGCAAATCTTCACCGCCCACGGCATTACCCGGAGCAAACCAGTCTTTGAGCTTGTCGCGCATCTCTATCAACAAGCGCTCGGCTGTTTTTTTGCCAACGCCGGGCAATGCTACCAATGAGGAAATATCATCGCGTTGCACGCAGCGCGCGAAACTGCTGGCGTCCATGCCAGACAATATCGTCAGAGCGAGCTTGGGCCCTACCCCGTTGACCTTGATTAGCTGGCGAAATAACGTCCGGTCCCGCTCTTGCACAAACCCATACAACAACTGCGCGTCATCACGCACCACAAAATGGGTGACAAGAGTAACTTCAGCACCAATTTCAGGAAGCTGGAACAACGTTGTCATGGGCACCTGCAACTCGTATCCCACGCCACCCACCTCTACCAAAATGTCTGGTGGCTGCTTGTGTACGAGAATTCCCCTGATTCTGCCTATCATTCTTTAAACCTGTCAGCCGTTTTATCTATCAACGTAGACGTCGCCGGCGCACCGAGGTAGCACCGGCCATATTGATCAAGCTCTGTCGTGTGTGGGCATGACACAGCGCCGCGGCCAGCGCATCGGCCGCGTCTTCTTGCGGTGCCGCGGGCAGCCTGAGCAGTGTCTTGACCATGTGCTGCACCTGCTCTTTGTCTGCGGCGCCGGTACCCACCACTGACTGCTTGATTTGCCGTGCGGAATATTCGGCAACTGGCATATCCAGCGCCACACAGGCAACGATGGCAGCACCTCTGGCCTGACCGAGTTTCAACGCGGAGCCCGCATTCTTGGCCATAAACACCTGTTCTATAGCCAACTCAGCCGGGCAGTGTAGTTCCACCAGCTCGGTTACGCTCTTATAAATAACGCGCAGTCGCTCCGGCAGCGCCCCCTCTGGCAGTCGAATCACACCACTGGTGACGTACTCGCTGCGTCCGGAGACGTAATTGATGATGCCAAAGCCCGTTTTGCGCGAACCGGGATCGATTCCCAGGATGAGCGACATAGCAATTTCCGCCTGATACCCAAGGTTGTCATTATGTACAAATTTACAGTGTTGGTCAGTAACTGCCGCACCACAATGGCAGGTAATAGTCGGTAGTGGCTTTGTTTGAGTTATGAGTGGAACGCAGCTGTAGGAGGATGAGGGCTGTATTTATCGCTGGGACCGTGTGGCGACAGGAGGACCTGCCCCGCTTTACCGGGTGCGTCGCCACCCGAGCTTGCATATGGAGGTGCGCTTTTTGGCGGGTCCAGGCGACAAACACAGCCCTTATCCTGCGGATCGCTCTCACCAATTGAAATCAACCAAAACACAATAGTGCGGCAGGGGAGAAGCCCCGGGCAAACACCACAGGATGTGAAAATTTGCGTGATTCCTGTCCTGACTAAAGGGCAGCCAGCACGTCGTCGGGAATGTCGACGTTGGTATAGACGTTCTGCACGTCATCCAGATCTTCCAGATCATCCACTAGAGCCATCAACTTTTCAGCGCCATCCGCATCTACCGGCACCGTGGTGGCGGCGATCATGGTAACTTCCCCATCCTCACTGGCAAAACCTGCCGCTTCCAGCGCTTCCTTGATGCCGCCGAACTCCTCCCAGGGGGTGATCACATCAACAGAGCCATCATCGTTAGGCTGGAGATCTTCGGCGCCTGCTTCCAGGGCCGCGTCCATAAGAGCGTCCTCGTCTACACCCTGGGCGTAGGTGATCTGCCCCTTGCGAGCAAACAGGTAAGCGACCGAGCCGTCTGTGCCAAGATTGCCGCCGCGCTTGGAAAAACCATGGCGCACTTCGGCGACAGTACGGTTCTTGTTGTCTGTCATAACCTCTACGAGCACGGCTATACCACCAGGGGCGTAGCCCTCGTAGGTCAGCTCTTCCATGTTGTCCGCGTCGTTGGTGCCGGCTCCGCGGGCAATAGCGCGATCGATCGTGTCCCGGGTCATATTAGAACCCAAGGACTTATCGACGGCGGCGCGCAGACGGGGATTATCCTCTGGCAGTGGACCACCCTGCTTCGCCGCCACCACCAGCTCTCGGATCAGCTTGGTGAAAACCTTGCCCCGCTTGGCATCCTGAGCTGCCTTGCGGTGCTTGATATTGGCCCATTTACTGTGACCCGCCATCGTGTTCTTCCTTCTTTATATAACCAACTCTTATAGCAGACGCTTAATGCCCACTTTTTTAGTTAGGAGGCCTGCTCGCCGGCTTCCTTCTTCTGGCGCAACCGTATATTCAATTCGCGCAGCTGCTCTTCATCCACATCGCCTGGCGCATCGGTCATCACACAGGCGGCGCTTTGCGTTTTCGGGAACGCAATCACATCACGGATCGACTGGGCACCACTCATGAGCATGACCAGGCGGTCGAGACCAAAGGCCAGACCTCCATGAGGCGGCGCGCCGTATTGCAGGGCATCCAGCAAAAAGCCAAACTTTTCCTGCGCCTGGGCCTCATCAATACCCAGGATTCGAAAAACAACTTCCTGCATATCTCGTTCGTGGATACGAATACTGCCACCACCCAGCTCACAGCCATTAAGCACCATATCGTAGGCGCGTGACAGGGCAGTGTCCGGATTGGCCGATAGCTCTTCGGGAGAACATGAAGGCGCAGTAAAAGGATGGTGCAGCGGCGTCAGGCCGCCTTTGCCG